>CATLIP010000088.1 GCA_949957035.1 uncultured Lachnospiraceae bacterium | reverse complement strand
TGAAAAGCCTGATAAAAAGCAGTGTGGTATGATTTGAGCATCAAATAAAGGAGGGGCCCCGCTCCTGTTACTCCAATAATTCATATTCAAAAGAAGCCCTGTCCGTCGTAAAAGAAAAGATAGGGCATTCTCCTTTTCGGAATCTGTAAAATGCCCGGCAGGCCGCATTTTCATGAATCGTCCTTACCATATCCCCGTTAGCCGGAGCATTCAGAGGGCTTCTGACCTTTTCCAACAGCCTGACTTCTAATTCCAGATTCCCCTGCACAATCCGAAGTCTCCCGTCCCGAACCTGCACTGCTTTTGCCCCCAGATAAGTTGCCAGACGATATTCTCTGCCCTTCCATAGCACAACACCAATGACGCCCCGAAAATGAAAGCCGGCAACCGGGACATCTGCCACAGCCAGCACAAGCGACCCTCCCGGAAAGCTGCATTGCGTCCACGCATATTCCCTGGGAAAAGAATGTCCTTCGTCTCCTTCCCAGTATCCCACTGCATTCTGAAACAAATATCTCTGCCCGTTCACCTTCATCCTTCCATAGACCAAATGCCGCATACTCCGCACACTATGCCGGCATTCCAGAAAAGGAAATATAGAAAACGGCCCCATGATGTCATATTTCAAAGGAAAAAGGGGGCCAAACCTCAATTCTCCGCTTATATCCAGCTCCGGCGTATGTACTGCCAGAAGAATCCCCCTCTCTCCAAACCGGCTCTTTCCGATCCAAATATCCTTTCCTGTCCGGTGGAATGCGGCAGCAGGATAATCAACGTTCCACGCCTGATTCTCCGTAATGACCTGAATGGAACAAGATTTCTTTTGACCTGACCTATGAACCGCAGGGATGATTGACAAGGTCTGGGTTTCCGACTGGCATTTAAAATACCAGCCATAAAAATAATTGCGCATATCTTCTGCCCTCCATAGAAAGATACTTTTATTTTTCCACAAATGGCTTTCATTTATACGCAGATCCTCTGCTTCTCGAAGACAGGGCAAATGCCATAAGCTCTGCTGCCGGCGCAGCCAGCCAAACACCGTTTACTCCCAGCAGCGCAGATAAAACGAGCCTAGCGGTCAAATCGCTGAAAACAGCATATAATATCATTCGGTTGATGCTGATAGATGCTCCAAAAGACAGAATCTTGCTAAACCCCAAAAATAAGGGATTGACATTCCCTCCCCCATATGACATACTAATACCAAACCCAAACGGGAGTGGATTTTTCAAGAGAGATCTTTTTTCGCCACACAAAGACTATAAAGTTCTTGTGTGGCGTTTTTATGTGTTGAAATGGAGGTAAAAGTTATGGAACAAACATTTATGAAAGAAAAGAAAATCCTGCCCCTTGTCCTGTCCATGTCCCTGCCCATGGTCATTTCCATGGCAGTCAATTCCCTGTACAACATCGTGGACAGCTACTTTGTGGCAAAACTAAGCGAGGACGCCATGACTGCCCTTGCCCTGGTCTTCCCTATCCAGAACATGATTAATGCAATCGCAATCGGTTTCGCAATCGGCATCAACGCGAGCGTGGCATATTTTCTCGGCGCAGGCGACCAGACTTGCGCAGACAAATCCGCCTCGCAGGGATGGTTCCTGAACCTGCTTCATGGAATCGTCCTGTCCATCTTATGTATTGCCATCATGCGTCCCTTCCTTCGGATGTTTTCCTCCGATGAAACAGTCGTCAAGATGGCCCTTAGCTATTCCAACCGGGCATTCCTATTCTCCCCGGTAATCGCCTTAACGTTGGTATATGAAAAACTCTTTCAGGCGGTGGGAAAGATGAAGGTGTCCATGTTCTGCATGATGTGCGGTTTTATCGCCAATATCATCCTGGATCCGCTGATGATATTCGGAATCGGTTTCTTCCCCGCAATGGGAATCGCCGGAGCGGCATATGCGACCGGAATCGGGCAGTTACTTACACTGCTTGCGTACCTGATTTTCTGCAAGACAGACCCTATCCCCGTAAAGATAAAACGCCAATACCTAAGGCCCGAAAAAAACGTCGCAATGAAATTATACTCCGTCGGGCTCTCCGCAACCCTGAGCCTTGCCCTCCCCTCCCTGCTGATTTCAGTCCTGAACGGAATCCTTGCCGCATTTTCCGGGACATACGTGCTTGTGCTTGGCGTCTACTATAAACTGCAGACCTTCATCTATCTGACGGCAAATGGAATCATCCAAGGCATCCGCCCCTTAATGGGCTACAATTACGGCGCAGGAGAAAAAGAGCGCGTCCAAAAGATTTTCCGCACGACACTTGCCCTCACCATGGGCGTCATGTGCATCGGCACGATTCTTTCCTGGCTGATTCCAGCCAAGCTGATCGGCCTGTTTACCGCAAATGCCCAGACCATCCAAATCGGCGTAAAGGCGCTCCACATTATCAGCCTTGGCTTCGTCGTCTCGGCAGTCTCCGTTACCTGCTCCGGGGCTTTAGAAGGATTGGGGAAAGGAACCCCGTCCCTGTACATCTCGCTGCTTCGGTACGTAGCGATCATCATGCCCGCCGCATATCTTTTCAGCCGGTTCTTGGGCGCAGACGGCGTCTGGTATGCTTTCTGCTTCACAGAATTCGTTTCGGCAGGCCTGTCGTACCTGATTTACCGAAAGCACGAGGCTCTGTAGACTGCCAAAGCCATAGAAAAAAATAACTTGAATATTATAAGATTTTATAGTATTATCTGTAACAGGATTTGCCGGATGACAGGCAGTCCTTATGCATATCATTGTGCTTATATAGAAAAACTACGCATATTTGCAGCGGGAATCAGGTGGGAATCCTGAGCGATGGGGTCACTGTGTGGGCTATGCCCGAAGCCAGACTACCTGCATATATGTAGAATGGGGCTTCCATCCAAAGCGAAACATTCTATCTCTATTGCACTATTAAGGGGGAAGTTTGCTTTCATGAGCAAACTTTTTTGTTTCTTTTGGAAATTTTGCAATGATATTCAAACTCAACAGAAGAAAGGAACAAAAGAAATGGAACAAAAAGACCAAAAACAATCCAACAAAAAAGTAATTCTCCTGATTGCCGCACTGATTGTCGCTGCAATCGCCATGTTCGGCATCTACAAAGTATTCATGCCCGAAGGCAAGGCCGGGGCAAAGGAGATTACCGTAACTGTGGTACATGGAGACGAATCCTCCAAAGATTTCATTTATCAGACAGATGAAGCTTATCTTGGAGACGTGTTAAAAGCTGAAGAACTCGTCGAGGGAACCGAGGGTGAATTCGGCATGTTCATCACCTCCGTAGACGGCGAGACAGCCGACGATTCCAGGGAACAGTGGTGGTGCATCACCAAAGGCGGGGAAACCTTGAACACTTCCGCCGACCAGACGCCCATCGAAGACGGGGATAAATTTGAGCTGACTCTGACAGAAGGATATTAAACCTCTAGTGACAGAAGGGCAGGATAATGGAAACACGAAAAACACTGAACAAAGTCAATACAACCGAACTGGTAAGCATGGCGCTCCTGAGCGCGATCCTGCTCATTGGGCAGGTGGGCATGTCCTATCTGCCCAACATAGAAATCGTATCCCTTCTGGTCTACATTTATACACAGATCTACCGGAAAAAGGCATTCCTTATCATCTATGTATTCGTGTTCCTTGAGGGATGCATCTACGGTTTCGGCCTATGGTGGTTCGGCTATCTGTATATATGGAGCATTCTGGCGCTGTTCGTAATTTTCAGCAAAAAACAGCAGACATCGGTCATTACAACCAGTGCAATCCTTGGGGCATACGGACTTTCCTTTGGATTCTTGTATTCCATCCCCTACTTCTTTGCAGGCGGATGGGCTGCCGGCTTCTCTTACTGGGTGTCCGGCATTCCCTTCGACCTGCTCCACTGCGCGGGGAACGTCGCCGTATCGCTGGTCTGCTACCGTCCGATTCGGGCGCTTCTTGGGAAACTGCATGATACATGCCCAAAGAATACTCTTTAACACGTTACCTCACTCTATCCGGCAATACGGATTCACCAAATAATAATAGAAAAGGGGATACCAATTTTGACTCTCTCGGATTTATGCAACCACATTACCACAACCGAAAAACTCATGCTGCCCCCGGAGCACAGGCTCGGCTCACGCCTTGTCTGCCCGGAATACTCCAAGTCCGCCCATGAAGTCAAGACCTATCCCCTTCCTCCAAGCGAACGTATCTTTGCACTGTGTTGGAACATCGGCTCTGCCAATGCCGCCGAGCCGGAACAGACCTCTTCTGCCTTACGCACCACCCTCTGTCCCGCGCCGGAACACTTCTGCTATCAGCTGCATTTTGCCTCCGGCGAGAAGACCCAGCTCCACACACACGATTATATCGAGCTGGCATACGTGGTAGAAGGCGAATTCCGCCAACGGATACTTGGGCGCGACATCGTATTTTCCAAGGGAGACCTGTGCCTCATTGACAAGAACTGCCTGCATCAGGACTATCTGCTCAAGAAGCCCGCAATCGTCCTGTTCCTTGGGATTGCCAACGATATCTTCTCAGAGATCATGGATGAAACGGTTGCCACACAGAAGATCATTTCGTTCCTGCAGTCCGCGCTGCTGAAACAGAAAGACCTGCAGCAATACCTGCATTTCCGCCCGAATGCAGACGCCGCTCCTGCCGAGGAACTGGAGCAATGCCTTTGCCTTCTTCTTGACGAGCTGTACCATGGCAGGATCGGTTCCCACTATATCTGCAAAGGGCTGTTGCTGCGCATCTTCCGGATCATCAGCACAAAGTATGATTTTTCTCTCTCAAAAGAGCAGAGAAAGACCATGAACTGGATTGTATTCGAGGAAATTTCAGACTATATCAAACGTCATTATGCCACTGTTACCATCCAAGAACTGGTCAGAGAATTTCATTTTCAAGAGGATTATTTCAACCGGATCATCAAAAATAAGACAGGGCTTACCTACTCCGATTATGTACAGCAGATCCGCCTTGAACATGCGGAGCATATGCTAATCTCCTCCACCCGGAGCGTGGAGGAGATTACAGAACTTGTAGGATATCACAACAAAGGATATTTTTACAAAATTTTTAAGGAAAAATTCGGCACAACGCCATCCAAATACCGCAAGAAAGGATAATATCACTCGCTGAACCGTACTCTGTCAATCAGTGAGTCCTTCCGCACAGACTTTCCTATCCCGACTGCCAGCAAAACCTGAATCAATATCAGCGCTGCCGCCAAGATAAGGGCTGCCGCCGCTGGATAATGGTAAGTGGTAATATTAAACATTTTATCATTCTTTGCATACAGAAATACGGGATATCCGGCAAGGCTTCCCAGTCCCACAGATATCAGGAGCGTGCCTGCCGTATAGAAAATTCCCTCCAACTGGAGCATTTTCATGAGCTGCGAATCAGACATTCCAATGGCCTGCATCATGCCAAGCTCTTTCTTACGCACATGGACACTGTTCAACATGGTGTTGATCAGATTCATCACACTGATCAATGCCAGTATCCCAAGAAACGCATAGGCGGCTCCGCTGGTGGTTGCCATGGCTGATTTCCAGTGGTCATATTCACTTTTCCAAGTCTGCATCTCAATCCTTCCAGATGCCTTTACGATTCCGTCTAAAGACTCGAAAAGCTTCTGGTCATAGTCCTTATCTGCATATACATGGAAATATCTGGTGGAATTATTATCACTCAACCGGTCTGCAGCTTCCTTTGCCATGATCAGCCACGCATAGTTCGTAAGGCCAGTCCTATAATTCCCTACTGCCGCTATCTCAATTTCTTTCTCATACTCCCGATCGCCGTCATGAACCGTTAATTTCAGCTTACTTCCCACATCCAGATCCGGATACCACTGACTCAGCGCCCTGTCCATAATCACCTTGTCTCCGGATTTTAATTCTTCATAGGTCACTTTCCCTTTCTCTATCCCTTTTTCCAGTTCTTTGGCATATTCTTCCGGGACTCCATTGATCGAATTAGAATCACCTTCCATGAACAATTCGCCCGTTACTCTGACTGTGGTAAACGCATCGACCTTCTCTACCCCAGGAAGATTTTCAATCTGCTGCTTTAATGTCTCATCCAAGGGATTATCTTTCTGCACCTCTGACCATTTCAGTTCCGGATGTTCCTTGTCATACTCTTCGATAACAGGCGTAATCTCATACTGTCCTACCAAAGAGCTGTTGGCGCTCTCCCTTGGATTCGCACAGGATAAGACCGTAGCGACCACCATCAAAAACACTCCTGTAACGGCCATGGAGAGAACCGTAACCGCACTTTTCTTCTTATTGTCCATAAGATTCCGCAATGTCAGCCTTCCAACGGTAAGATACTCGTACCCCTTTCTGCTGCTTCGGAGCTTTTTCCCAGTCCCCTGCCCCCGCATTGCCTCTACTTCTGAGATTTTTGCCGCCTTATGCATAGGACGGAGCAGAGAAATATATACGGTACATAAGGTCACTGAAATTGCAATGAGATAAGCCCACCAATAACAAAGGGATACCTCGCCGCTCTTTGCTATCTTAGCTACAGCCTTCATAAGCTCGCCCTCATCACCCAATATATAGATAAACAGGGACATGACTGCATTGGATGACAGTGTGCCCAGGAACAGCCCCACCGGGATTGCAAAACCGGCAACGCACAAGCCCTCCCGCAGCACGATCTGCTTGATCTGACACTTCGTTGCGCCAATCGCTTTCAGCCTTCCAAATTCCTGGACCCTCTGGTTCATGGAAACATAATAGATACTGTAGATGGTAATCACTCCAGCCAGCATGACGATAGCCATAATCGCAATGACCACAGGTATCGTGGCCGGATCTACATAGTTGGCCGCCAGATACTCCGTATTAATATTCGTTTCATTTTCCGAAATTCCAAATTGCCTGCCAATGTCCTTAATCCTTTTTTCTATGTTATCCGTTGTGGCTTTATCCGTGTTATTGATCTGCAGAAGGAAACGGTAAGCAATATCCTCTTTCGGAACCTCGTCTTTCAAAAATTCCTCCGATACCAGAGACGTATAGTTCCGAGTCTCAAGATTGCGGGGGCTGTCTTCAAAAAATCCGCAGATCCGGAACTCCTTTGTCTCTGTCAGGTCCAGCTCCCCGCCCCGGTATATCTGGTAAGGGACTGTGACCGTTTCTCCAATCTCTCCCTGCTGTCCCAGTTCATTCAGTATTCCCTCCGAAACCACGATCTCATCCTTTTGTTCCGGCAATCTTCCTTTGGCCAGCTCCATTTTGTATAATTCAAGCCCTTTCGCATCCATGAACATCATGGAAACTTGCGCGTCGGCCAAATTCATATATCCCGCATCACTTCTAAGTCCATATGTGGAAATATCATGATGTACGGCCAGTTGGCGGACTGTCTCTTCATCCACATTTCGGTAAAGGGCATGCCATGAGGGATAGATCTTTCTCACCGCTGCAAATTGATAATCTGCCATCCCCTTCCCTACCGTAGGAATGACCAATAACAACAGCGTCGTCAGCACGATTGCAATCCCAATCAATATATTCCTGCTCTTATAGTATTTCATATTGTCATAAGCGACTCTCGTTGTCATTTTCATCAGCAATTCACCGCCTTACCGTCTTCAATCTCAATCATCCGGTCTGACATCTGGGCAATCATCTCATCATGGGTAATCATAACCAGCGTCTGCCCCATATCCTTCACACAGCTTTTCAGAAGGCTCATCACCTCTAACTCTGTCTGTGAATCAAGATTCCCGGTCGGTTCATCCGCCAGAATCATGGCCGGATTTGTCACCAATGCCCTTGCAATGGCCGTCCGCTGCTTCTGTCCCCCTGACAGCGCATTGGGCATCGTATCCTTTTTATCCGCAATCCCAATCTTCTCAAGAACCTCCTCCACGTCTTCCTTTCTTACCTTCCGATTGTCAAGACCCAGGGGAAGTACGATATTCTCCCACACATTCAAAGATGGAATCAAATTGAAGTCCTGAAAAATGAATCCAATCTTCTTTCTCCGGAACTCTGCCAGCCTGTCGTCCTTCAGGGCAAAGATATCCTTTCCTTCTATCCATACTTTCCCTTCATCCGGTCTGTCCAATCCTCCAATCAAATGCAGGAGCGTAGACTTACCGGAACCGGAACGGCCTACGATTGCCGTAAACTTCCCTCTCTCGATTTCCAGATCCGTATGGTCTACCGCCCGAACCTGACTTTCACCTGTTCCATAATATTTTACCAGATTTTCCACCACTAGAATCTTACTGCTGTCTGTATTCATAGATTACCTCCTGCCTATTTGTTAAACCCTATTATACCTTTCTAACATTGCAAAACCCTTACAAAAACCATAACAGTTTTGTAAGGGTTTGATACCTCTTATGTCACCGGCTTGGAAGCGTAATCCGAAATACCGTGCCTTTTCCTGCCTTCGTCTTGGCAGAAATCGTCCCGCCCTGACGTTCCAGAATCATTCTCGCAAGATACAAGCCCACTCCTGCTCCTTCTTCTGCCATTTTTTTTGCACGCTCTCCCCGGTAGAATCTGTGGTAGATTCTTATGAATTCCTCCTTTTGTATCCCGATGCCCTCATCCTCGATCTCAATCAGCACATTCTGGACCAAAGGCGTTACCCGCACCGTTATCTTGGTATGAGTTCCCGAATATTTTACAGCATTATCCAGCACATTGATGAAAGCCTCTTCCGTCCATTTCCTGTCATGGCAGATATCCATATCTTCCTCCATCTCCACCTGAATCTCCATATCTTTATTCTTGGCTTTCATATAAATCTGGCTCACAGCTCCCGCAATGGTCTCTCTCAAGTCCGCCAAAACAGGCTTGATCTGAATCATGCGAGTTTCAAGCCGCGACAGGTTCACCAATTCCTTCAAGAGTATCTCAAGCTTCTCGATTTCTTTTTCTTCCTGCTCATGAAACTCCAGACGCTCCTTGCTGGTAAGCTGATAATCCGACACCAGCTCGTAACTCATCCTAAGAGATGCCAAAGGCGTCTTTAACTGGTGAGAGATATCCGTAATCAGCGCCTTTGTGCTGTCTTCCTCTTCCTGGCACGCCCGTTTCAATGCCGCAAAATATACGCCCAGCTCCCGCAGAGACTCCCACACTTTCCTCCACTCTTCCGAGTTTGCCCTGTATTCATTTTCGTAATCCGGAATGTCTCCAAATTCACCTCTTCGGAATTGTTCCAGGCTCTCGTGCAGTATGAGGAGATTTTCTCTGGAATCATCCCTCTTCCTGCAATCCCAATACCCTATGCATACAATCACCAATGTTCCTGTCAATAGGCCTGCCCCCCAGAATATCCGCCACGAATTATGGGAAGCGGTGTTGTTTGGGTCATAACCATACTTGTCTTTTAAGATTTTCAGGCCATCCTCGTCTTTTGTACGTTCCGTCTTCTCCCATGCCGCTATGATTTCCGCTTCAAGCTCGGGATGTGCCGCTATGATTCCAAACATCCTCTGCCTGTCATTTGCGGCCTCATATCTTTCCAGAAGGAACAAAAACATGGAAAAAAATACAAAGAATACAAGATAAATGATGATATATTTCCTTACTTTCTTATGACTTTTTCGGTCCATATATATCCTAATCCTCTCACATTGGAAATTGCATCTGTCAAAAGCTTGTTCTTCAATCTGCTGATATTGACT
>CATLIP010000087.1 GCA_949957035.1 uncultured Lachnospiraceae bacterium | reverse complement strand
GTAACGAGGAAGAAGGCGGCGAAGAAGAGGGCGGCGACGATACAGAAAATGAAACGCCGGAACCTTCCGTACAACCCAAAGTTCTGACAACCAAGGATTATGATGTAACATACGCTCCAGACGATAAGCTGACGAATGCGAATACTTATACCATCACTGTAAAAGGTAAAGGTAATTACACAGGCACAGCGCCTGCCGCAACATACACGATTAATAAAAAGCCGTTAGAAATCTCTAAGATTACAGCAAAGACCAGACAGTATGACAAGACCAATGTAATCGAGCTTGATGAAGTAGAATTTGCGAATCTTGAGAGGGCTGACGAGGGTAAGGTAAAACTGGAAGCAACGAAGACAACCGTTTCCGGTTCAGACGTTGGAACTTACGGAGTAGTTCTTTTCGAAGAGCCAAAACTTACCGGAGATGCAGCAAACAATTATTCTCTGGAGATTCCGGCAGAAGGCTTGCAACTGACAGAGGATGTCGAGATTCAACAGGCCGACGCACCGGAGACGCCGAAACTGGAAGGAGAGTATGTTGCGAATGAAGACAATACTTCATTTACCTATACTCTGAAACTTACGAATCCACAGGAATTAGGCGATTACCGCTACAGAATGCTTGATGAGAATGGTGAGGGAGAATGGTTAGAAGCAACCGAGCCAAACACATTCGTCTTCACAGGTATTTTGCCAGAGACAACGCAGATTTTTGAGTGTTATTCTGTAGGTTCTGCGAATGTTGCAGAAAGTGAGATTGGAAGCATTGAAGTAGACTTCAAGAAACCGGCACAGGATACTCAGCCGGAAGCGACAGAGCTGACATTTGAACAAAATGAAGATAATGCGACCTTTACAGCATCAATCCCAAAGGTTGAGAATGGTGAGTACAGTTTCTTATGTGATAAGACATGTGATGAGGATGGCGACGGAGAGTTCGAGTGCGACCACTTCTCAGAAGATAACACAAAGACTGACTGCGAACCAATGAAAGAGTATAAGGGTTATGTAAGATTTGTGAAGGACGATACTCATCGGCCAAGTAAGGTAACAGAAATAATCGGAACGTCACCGATGCTGACAGCAGCGGCTCCGGAATTTAAGCCGAATGGCGGTGGATTTACCGTATCTCAGACAGTGGAGATTACTTGTGCGACAGAAGGCGCAACCATCTATTATACACTTGACGGAAGTGTTCCGACTGCAGAGAGCACAGTATATGAAGAGCCGTTTGTAATTGAGAACACAACAACAGTGAATGCGATTGCTGTGGCAGAGGAACGAAATGACAGTCCGGTGGCAACGGCAGTATTTACCAGAACAACACCGACAACAAACGCTACTTTAGAAGGAATTACAGCCGGAAGTCCTACAAGTTTCCTGTCTGCAGAACTGAAAGACATGTACGCTTCTTCCAAAGAACCAATGGGGGATGTGATTGCAGACCTTACCAACAGACTTTCAGCAGAGCCGGGATATACCTATCAGGATATGGCATTTTATGATCTGAAGATTAAGATGAAGGTTAATCCGGATGATAAAGAGTGGATAGACGCAACACCTGAGAATTTCCCGGAAGAAGGGCTTACAGTAGTGGTAGATTGCCCAGAGGGAACTTCAACGAATGCCAATGACTTTATTGTAGGACATATGTTCTCAACTACCTCTGACAGATTGGGGACGACTGCCGGAAAGATTGAGGTATTGACGGTTAATAAAGTCGGCAGCCAGATAGAGTTTACAGTTCATGGGACATCACCGATAGGAATTGCGTGGAAAGCGCTCACAGGTGGAGACGATCCGGGTGGAGATGAACCAGGCGGAGACGAACCAGGTGGAGATGAACCGGGCGGAGACGATAACCAAGGCGGAGACGACAACCAAGGTGGAGATGATAACCAAGGCGGAGACGACAACCAAGGTGGAGATAATAACCAGGGCGGCAACAATGGCGTAGATGGTGATGATAACAACAATGGAACGAATGGAACCAATGGAACTAACGGTGTTGATTCGCTTACAGGTAGAAGCACTGATGGAACCGGGACCAATGGTACGGGTACAAACGGTACAGGAACGAATGGAACCGGTAGTGGAACCGGAACTGTTTCCGATGCTGTCAGATCTGCCGCAGCGTCTCTCCTGCCAAAGACTGGCGATACCAGCAAGCTTCTTGTATGGGTAGGGCTGGCAGTTGCTTGTGTGGCAGTGATTGTAGGCATACAGATTAAGAACAGGAAAGGTAATGGAAAGAAGAAAAAGAGCTAAGAGATTTTAGCGAGATAATTTTGAAAGACCTCGGAATATTATTCCGGGGTCTTTTGAGTATATCAAAAAGCTGTATTTTAGAGTGGAACTGTGTTAATATAAAAAGAAGATTATGTGATAAAAGAGGCGGAGGATGTATATGAAACGTGTATCCCTTGAAGCTCTGCTTCGTTCTCGTCAGTTTGATACCTATGAGCAGGAATATCAATATATTATGGCGCTGCTTACATCGGGAAGGATTAAACCATTGAAAGCATCCGGTACGAACGGAAAGCATCCTGCTCTTTACCGCAAATACTGGCTGATGGAACAGGAGACGGATTACAGTATATTTGAAGAGGAACTAAAGTATCGGCTCCATCCACTAATATCCATAGATTATTATTTGTCTCATCTTAAAACCTATGAGCAGGATAGACAATGGATTCTGATGTTGAGTGAATATCTAAAGAACAGCAGGGAAAAATTATATCATACAGAATCTGTCAATGAGCGCAGTTTCGAGATTTGGTCCCATGAAAAGTTCTTAAGCCGCGGGCGGGGAAGACGTATTTTAAAGAATTGCGGGTTGGAAGAAGATTTCCTCAATATATACCAGACGACAGAACCCTTGGCATACTATTCCCATACAAGGAGAGTACCCCAGAATATTTTAATTTTAGAGAACAAGGATACGTTCTATAGTATGCGGCGCCACATGACAGGCAGCCATATGGCAGGTGGTTTGCCGCAGCCGGGAAAGAGCAGAATCCTTGGAGTGGAGATGGGAACGCTAATCTATGGCGCCGGGAAAGGGATTCTGCGTTCATTTCTGGATTTTGACTTTTGTGTGGAGCCTTATATGAAGGACGGAAAGAATCAGATCTATTATTTTGGCGATTTGGATTATGAGGGGATTGGAATCTATGAAAGCCTTGCGAAGATGGCTTCGGGCAGGTGGGAGATTCTGCCTTTTACGAGAGTGTATGAGGCTATGACAGGGAAGGCAGATAGGACATGCAAGATAGAGAATCTGCCGGATACAAAAGAACAGCAAAACCGCAATATACGTGAGGAGTTCTTCTCTCATTTTTCTATGGAAATGGTTAGCAGGATGAAGGATGTGCTGGAATCCGGTAAATATATTCCACAGGAGATACTGAATATAGGTGACTTTTAAGTTTGGGGGAAACCGTAAAATCAATGCAAAACCGTACGGGGGTGGTACATAATGGGAAACTATTTGAATCCAGACAACAGTAAGTTTGAGGAGGCAGTGAACTCGTCTGTGTATATTGACAAGACTGGATTGATAGAGTATACCAATTCAGTTCTTCATACGATGCAGGATAATGTCTGTGTGAGCCGCCCGCGCCGCTTTGGTAAATCCATGGCG
Organism: uncultured Lachnospiraceae bacterium; assembly: GCA_949957035.1. Next base: position 6,080 of record CATLIP010000087.1, on the reverse strand, counting down.
GCAAACATGCTGACGGCATATTATAGCCGCGGCTGTGATTCCAGAAAGCTTTTTTCAAAATATAAGATTTCGAAGAGCAGCGATTTTGAAAAGCATTTGAATCAATATGATACTATTTTTTTAAATATGCAGGAGTTTTTAAGCAGAAGCAGAGATATTGATGGAATGATTGACCGCATTAAGAAGATTGTCTTGAGGGATTTGAAAAAAGAATATCCGGATATTGATTATTTTGACGATACGGATTTGGTTGAGAGTATGCAGGATATCTATGGGGAGACAAAATGCCCGTTTGTGATTATTATAGATGAGTGGGATTGTATTTTTCGGGAATACAAGACGGACAGGGAATCTCAGGCGAGGTATCTGGATTTCCTGAGGGATTTGTTGAAGGATGATGTTCTGTGTATGATTGCGGGAGGCAGCGTTCCGGTTAATACGGAATACTTTACGAATGATATGACGACCTTTCGGACAGAGGATGATGTATTGACACTGATGATTCACCTTGGATATCTTAGCTATGATTATGATAATAAATGTGTGGGTATTCCTAATAACGAGGTGCGCGGGGAGTATGTGAATGCTGTGGCAGTTTCGGATTGGGGGGAGATATCGAAAGCTCTTAAAAATTCCGCCGATACATTGAATGCAATCTGGCAGGGACGCACAAGACAGGTAGCGGAAGGCATCAAACAGGCACATTTTGAGACTTCTCACATTCAGTATCATGATGAGAACGCACTGAGTTATACGATTTCTCTGGCGTTATATGCGGCGCGTAATTTTTATACGATTCATCGGGAGCCGGCAGGAGGAATGGGATTTGCAGATTTGGTATTTATTCCAAGGAAACAGTTCTGGGATAAACCTGCGCTGGTGGTGGAGCTTAAGTGGAATAAGAACGCAAAAGGGGCGGTTGAACAGATTCGCGAGAAGGGATATTGTCAGTGCTTGGAAGAGTATCAAGGGAATCTGTTGCTGGTGGGAGTGAATTATGATAAAAAGACGCGGGAACATACGTGTGTAATTGAGGAGTTTAGATATGCAGATTGAGAAGATAGCTATTAAAAATTTTAAGGGTGTAAAAGATATTGAATTGGAATTTACTTCTGGGGTCAATCTCCTGATTGGTGACAACGGAGTTGGAAAATCATCGATATTAGAGGCAATTGCCATAGCTATATTTAGAATGTTGAGAGGAATTAAGGGTGTTCCTACTAAAAATATTTCACAAGAAGATATTCGCTTTTCTTTCAATTTGAGGGGAGATGCTTCTTCGGAAATTCATTACGAAACTCCGGTTGAGATAGTATGTCAGATGAAAGCAGCCGGGCATGAATTTTGTTGGAAAAGGTATCGCATGGATGAGAATACCCCAACAAAAGACGAAGATAATGGCATTGCAAAATGGATGCAGGAGATATCAAATAATTCAACTGCGGTTCTGCCGTTGCTTTGTTTTCAGAGTGATGCAAGAATCTGGCAGAAGCATAGAGGAAATTTTGGTAAGGAATTAAAGCGTAGTTTGAATGACAGGAGATGCGGGTATATAGGTTGTCTGGATTACTCTATGGATATCAGAGGAATACAGGCATGGTGTCTGAAGATGGAATTGAATGCATTTCAAAAGAAGCAAGAAATTAAGGAATATGAATCTTTTAAAAAGATTGTAGCTTTATTTATGAAAAAAATAAGCAGCTTGGAGGTTGAACCGGAGATTTATTATTCTACTCAGTTAGAGCAGCTGGTTTATCGGGAGGAAGAAGCTGACATGCCAATTTCCGTATTGAGCGCGGGATATCAATCGTTATTGTGGATGGTTATGAATTTGGCGTATCGAGTGGCTTTGCTGAATCCGGATAAAACAATGAATTTGGATGAGATAACAGGCGTTGTGCTGATAGATGAGATAGATATGCATTTGCATCCTAAGTGGCAATGGAATATAGTGAATGCATTGGAAGAAACATTCCCCAATATACAATTTATCTTAGTAACGCATTCTCCGATTGTTATTTCCTCTTGCAAAAATGAACATTTGATTTTGATTGACGAGGAGCAGAAGTACTATTTGGAAAATGCATATGGATATTCTGTGCAAGATGTCTTGAATTTTCGGCAGGGAACAGCGGAGAAACCGGCAGAAATTAAGAAGCTGTTTAAACAATTTTATGATGCATTGGATAATGAGGAATTGGAACAGGCGGAAGAGATTATTACTAAGATGACAGATGCCCTTGGAAAGGAGCATGATGATGTAAAAGGAGCAAGAGAAGAACTTAAATTGAATTGCTGGGAGGACGATTAATGTTATATATTGAAAAAGGGATTCCGCCTAGAGAGATGGTGCGGAAAACGAGTGAGATACGAAGCAGCCGGGAATGGAAAGAGATAGAGCAGGACGATACAAAAGCGATTAGATTGGAATTTGATAAATTACCGAAAGAAATAATTCGTCAAAAGTTGTTAGAAGAACAGCATTATTTATGTGCATATTGTATGAGAAAGATTGCAAATAACGGATTATATACGACAATTGAGCATTGGTTTCCATTAAGCAAAGACAAGGATAAAGCGTTGGATTATGGTAATATGCTGGCTGTTTGTGATGGAGGTAGAAATTGGAAGGGAAAGGAACAGCGGATTTTGAGTTGTGATGCCAGTAAGGGGGATAAAACGGTTTTGAATATTTCTCCTTTAAATCGTCGCCAGATGGATGTTATTGCATATGACAGAGAGGGGTTTATTAAAACGGAGCCGAAGGATGTAAATCTAGAGGATGAGCTTAAGGATGTATTGAGGTTAAATGGATTGTGGAAGGATGGACAGTTTTTGGCAGATACATCTACGGGATTAGTTAAGGGGAGAAGAGATACATATTTACGTTATAAGCGTTTTATTAAAAGGTTAGGAGATGAGGGAAAGTGTACTTCTTCAAGAATAAAGAAAAAGATAGATGAGATAGTATATGCTGAGGAAAGACCAGAGTATGCAGGAGTGCTTTTATATTTTCTTAATAAAAAGTACAATTCGTTAATTAAAAGAGAAAAAATGTAATAAAGTAGGGAAGGAGTACAATGCAATACGAATTTTTAAAGCATTTCCCCAGAAGGATGAAGAATGTCGGGCTATACGCCCTGCTGATTCAGAACAGCGCCCAGAAGACGACTTGGAAGCAGTATGGTTTTCTTACCCTGGCCGAACAGCTAAATCTGATTTTTGCAGTCATGCTTTATATTATGGAGCAGTCCTTGAAGGAAGAGCACTGCACCATGGATGATATAGGGGTTTATATTGATACGGTCAACACACAGCATTTTCAGAAAAGCATGTCCTACGACGAGTGCAGACAGTTAGGGGATTTTGTGGTCAATGTGGCTCTGTCCAACGAGGGACGGGCCATGTATTTTGAAGGATTTGATTTTGAGGAAAATGAGTACCAAAACCTTCATATCAGCTATGTAGCCAATCGGATTATTTATATAGACCAGGAGTTTAAGCGTACTTCTTATTATCTGACGGATGACGGATACAATCTTCTGCTGGCTACATTGGAGATTGAAAATAATATGAAGCTTACGATTCATGAGATGATTTTCCAGATGCATCTTGAGAAGCAGAGCTATGACAAGGCTGTGGATGAGATTAAGAATGTATTTAATCTTCTGCGGATTCAGCTTCAGAAGATTCAGGAGGCTATGGGGAAGATTCGAAGAAATGCGCTGAATTATTCTGTGAAGGATTATGAGGAGATTTTGCTTGAGAATCTGGATACCATCAGCGATACGAAGCAGAAATTCCAGAATTACAGGGAGATGGTGAAGAGCCGGGCGCAGGCGTTGGAAGAAGAGAATATCAATGTGAAGCGTCTCAGTGAGAAGGATGAGGAGCGTCTTGGACATTTGCGTATGATTGAGACGTATCTGAACCGGACGATTGATGAACATCAGAAGATTTTAAACAGTCATTTTGACCTTAAGGCATTGTATACAAAGGAGCTGGAGACACTGACACAGATGTCGCTGATTCGAAGATTTCCCTTTCGGACAGAGTTATATGATAAGGTACTTATGAATCCGAAGGCGCTTATGAATCTGGATTTTTTCCTGCGTCCCTTGTTTAATCAGGAGCCGGGGAAGGTCTACAATCTGAATAAAGCGTTCCAGTTACAGCGTCCGGTGAGAAAGCATGTGGAGGAGGATATTGCAGAGGAGCTGGATTTTGATGAGGAAGAGTGGATGCGCCAGCAGGAGCGGCTTCGCAAGGAGAAGCTTAAGCGGTATGAGACGAGCCTTTGCCGGCTGCTTGGCTATGCTGTGAAGAGGGGAGAGGTATCTCTTGAGGAGATTGGCTCTATTACAAAGGAGCAGGAAGAAGAGCGTGAGCAGTTGATTCCCAATGTAGAGATTTTCAAGGAAATCATGGTGGAGCTGATTAAGAATCAGGAGATTGATATTGCCGCGCTCGCAAAGGAGCGCAGTGAGTATATTCAGGATACGCCTGGGGAATTTCAACTGAATGAGATGCTTCTGCATCTGGCTGAGGAGTATCCGGAATTTCAGGATATTCGGAAGGTAGAGACTTACCGGATAGAGGATGGAAGTGTTGTGACATTCGAAGGGATTCTGAATGAGGATAGGCTTAGAAAGACTATTCGATGCTCTAATGTGCTCATTCGGGTGGTGAAGGGAAAGGAGTAAACACATATGGCCTATGAATTAGAAGAAGTCCGAACCAGCCAGGAGATTTTTTACTATCTTTTGGAACACCATGAGCTTCATGAGGATGAGGAGATGCAGCTCTACAGGGCGTATACAGAGCAGGAGGAGATTCAGAATTTAGTGAAATCTCAAGGAGAGATTGCCGAAAGCCGGATTGAGCGTTATGGAAATGTCATTTATCTCATCCCCAGAGAGGAGAATCATTTTCTGGGATTTTCCAAGGCACAGCTTAAAGCGGCGCTCTGTAAATCCTCCGGTACGGATAAGGACTATTACCTCTCTCAGTTTGTGGTGCTGACTCTTTTGGTGGAATTTTTTGACGGACAGGGGAGCAGCAGTAAAGCGCGGGAGTATATGCGGGTGGGAGATTTACAGAACTGTATTTCCAATCGTCTGAAGGAGGGGGCCGAGAGCATGGATGAAGAACAGGAAGAGCAGTCGGGGATTGCATTTTCCAATATGCTTGAGGCATATGAGGCTCTGCGCTCGGATGACAAGGGATCTAAGGCGCGGACGACGAAGGAGGGGTTCCTTCATTCCATTCTGATATTTTTGCAGAAGCAGCTATTGATAGAGTATGTGGAAGCAGACGAAATGATTAAGACTACCAAGAAGCTGGATAATTTTATGGACTGGAATCTGCTGAACCAGAATAATTATCAGAGAGTGCTGCGCGTACTGGGGGTGGCTGCGAATGAGTAAAATAAATGCCGTCAGACTGATTAATGTAAACTATAATAATAATGCCATCCGTATCAGTGACGAGTGTTTCCATCTGAATGGAGAGAGTACGCTTCTATCCCTGAGAAACGGAGGAGGAAAGTCTGTATTGGTCCAGATGTTGACGGCTCCGTTTGTACATAAGAGATACAGGGATGCGAAAGACCGGCCCTTTGAGAGCTATTTTACCACCAATAAGCCGTCGTTTATCCTTGTAGAATGGGCTTTGGATGGGGGAGCGGGCTATGTGCTTACAGGGATGATGGTAAGAAGGAGCCAGGAGGCGGCCGAGGGGAACGGGGAGAATCTTGAGATGGTCAATATCATCAGCGAGTATAGGGAGCCTTGTGTTCAGGACATCCATCATCTTCCTGTGGTGGAAAAGAAAAAGAAGGAGATTGTCCTTAAAAATTTTGCGGCATGCAGGCAGATGTTTGAGACCTATAAGAAGGACCGCTCGATGAGTTTCTTCCATTATGATATGACCAATTCGGCTCAGTCCAGGCAGTATTTTGATAAATTGACGGAATATCAGATTCACTATAAGGAGTGGGAGACCATTATCAAGAAGGTGAACCTTAAGGAGTCCGGATTGTCTGATTTGTTTTCAGACTGCCGGGATGAGAAGGGGTTGGT
>CATLIP010000086.1 GCA_949957035.1 uncultured Lachnospiraceae bacterium | reverse complement strand
GGAGGCTTCATCCATGGCAGATTCCATCTGCGCCTCCTGCATTTGCAGGGCGGATTCCCCTGCGGCAAGCTGTGCCGTGCCTTCTCCGATACCAACCGCTGCCTCTAACTGGGCGGACGCAAGCTCTCCCCTTGCCTGTGCCAGTGTCATGGCTCCCTCGTTGATTTGCTGCTGCACTGCCTGTAACTGGCTTTTCCCGGCCACCAGTTGGTTTTTGCCTTCTAAAAGCCCCGCCTCCTGCTGTTCTAACTGCTCAATCGTCGCGACGATTGCCGCCCGCGCCGTCTCGTAGACTCCGTCGCCTACGATTGTCTCAAGTTGGGCCAGCTGTGCTTCCAGTTCGGCTTTCTGCTCTTCTGTAAGCCCAATATCCGGCAATTCCAGTGTACCTTTAATCTCGTCGTATTTTGCTTTCGACGCGTCAAGCTGAGTCAACTGGGCCTGTGCCTCGGCTTTTCCCGCCTGAATCAGGGCAAGGTTCTGCTGAAGCTGTGTCTCGGCTACATTTAACTCAGCCATCTTCTCCGTGATTTCCAACTGGGCCTGTTTGATTTCTTCGCTTTTCATAGAAATCTGTGACTCGGCTTCGGCTAAGCCGGAAGAAGCCTGTGCCTTGCCGGATTCCAGAGCGGCTTTCCCGCTTGCGACCTGGGCTTTCGCCTCATCCAGCGCGCTTTTTGCCTCGTTTACCTTCCGCTCCATTTCTGCCTTGATTTCGTCGTTCAGCTCTGTGACCTTCTGCTCGTTGACGGTGATTTCGACCGTTTCTTCGATGCTTCCGGTCACGGTGACGGATGCGACGCCTTCCACGCTTTCTACTTCGGGAATCACCTGTTCATCGATGATTTTGCTGGTTTCCGCCGCGTCTTCACCCTCGGCGCTCACCGCCGCCACCAGTACCGGCATCATGTCAGGATTCAGTTTCATAATGATGGGGTTCGACACTTCGTCGGGCCAGAAGCCTTGAATCTGGTCAAGGCTTTCCCGCATCTCGATGGTAACGGAATCCATGTTCGCCGTCTGGTCAAATTCCAGGACTACCGTAGAAGCATTTTCATTGGAAATAGACTGAACGGTCTTGATGTTGCTGACCGTCGCCATGGTCTGCTCCACAGGTTTCGTCACACTCTGCTCGACTTCCTCGGGGCTTGCGCCTATGTATGTGGTCATGACGATTGCATATGGAAGGTTCATGCTCGGCAGAAGGTCTACGGTCATATTGCCGAAGGAAACGACTCCCAGAATGATAATGAGTACTACGCCTACTACTACTGTGTAAGGTTTTTTTACGCTGAATTTTGATAGCATGTGAAGCCCTCTTTCTGTGTGTTAGTTGATTTACATATTATTAAAATAATATGTAAATCATAGCACTTGAGGCTTTTATTGACAAGAATTCTGGTGTATAATGGTGGCGCGAAGATGCGATTTAATAGATAATTTATAAACATTTTATAAAGCATTTTATTGGATTGGAGAATTGGGGATGGGATCAAAAAATGTACTGGTTACGGGGGCTTCCCGTGGTATCGGGCGGGCGGCTGCCTTTCGGTTTGCAAAGGGAGGGTATCATGTTTTCCTGAACTGCTGCACTTCGGTGGATGAGCTGAATGAGGTGCGGCGGGGAATCGAAGAGGAATATCCGGGTTCTTGCGAGGTGGTCTGCGGGGATGTGGGGAATCCAAAGGACGTTGCGTCCATGTTTGAACAGATTTACCGTTCCTGCGGCTGTCTGGACGTGCTGGTCAATAATGCGGGCATTTCTCATATAGGGCTTTTGATGGATATGGGTGACGATGACTGGCGGAAAGTGATTGATACCAACCTGTCTTCCGTCTTCTACTGCTGCCGCAAGGCGATTCCTCCTATGATATCACGGCAGTCTGGGAAAATCATCAATATTTCTTCCATGTGGGGGACTTCGGGGGCATCCTGCGAAGTGGCTTATTCTGCTTCTAAAGCGGGGGTGAACGGACTTACGAAGGCGCTTGCCAAAGAACTTGCGCCCAGCAATATCCAAGTGAACGCTATTGCCTGCGGGGTGATTGATACCAAGATGAATATGCAGTTATCGGAAGAAGAACGGAAAGCGTTAGAGAATGAGATTCCGGCAGGAAGATATGGAACGGCAGAGGAGATTGCCCAGGTGGCGTGGGACTTGGCCCATGCGCCGGGGTATCTGACGGGACAGGTGATCGGAGTGGATGGAGGATATCTGTAGGGGGGACAGCGTGTCCCGCTACAGCATATCCTCCAGACAGTCTACGATTGCCTTGCAGATTTACGAGTCTATCTCAAGCATGACCGGGCAATGGTCTGACCCCATTACTTCCGTCAGGATCTTCGCATCCTTCAGCCTGTCTTTCAGGCATTCTGACACGCAGAAATAATCAATCCGCCACCCTGCATTCTTAGCGCGCGCACTAAAACGGTAAGACCACCAGGAATAGATCCCTTCCACATCCGGATAGAAGTGCCGGAACGTGTCTATAAATCCTGATTCAAGAAGTTCTGTGAACTTCCCCCGCTCCTCATCGGTAAATCCTGCATTCTTATGGTTCGTCTTAGGGTTCTTCAAGTCAATCTCCTTGTGGGCCACATTCAAATCCCCACAGAAAATCACAGGCTTTTTCTCTTCCAGCCTTTTCAAGTACGCCAGAAACGCCGTCTCCCACTCCATCCGGTAGGGAAGCCTTGCCAGCTCGTTCTGGGAATTCGGCGTGTACACGGTGATAAAATAGTAATCCTCAAATTCCAGCGTAATCACGCGCCCTTCCTGGTCATGCTCTGCAATCCCGATTCCGTTAGAAACAGATATAGGCTCTTTCTTCGTAAAGACTGCCGTCCCTGAATAGCCTTTCCGCTGGGCGTAATTCCAATACTGATGATAGCCCGGCGTCTCAAGGGCAAGCTGTCCTTCCTGCATCTTCGTTTCCTGAATACAGAAAACATCTGCGTCCGCCTCCTGAAAAAAATCCATGAATCCCTTCTGCACACACGCGCGGATTCCATTTACATTCCATGATATAAATTTCATCGTTGAAACTCCTCCATGATTCCCGTATTATGCCGATGGCATTCTACTAATAATATACTTTCCGCAGGAACAATCCCCTTGCCGGCGCAAGGAATCCTGCAAGGCTTCGATCCTCCGCCGCTATCACCACCGGCAGCTTTGAGGCGTCCCGCTTGCCCGTCCCAATCTCTAATAACGTCCCGGTCAGAATCCGCACCATATGATATAGGAAACCTGTGCCGTAATAGGTAATCCTGACCTTCTCTCCATTGCTTACAATCTTGATATTCGTGATACGCCGGATGGAATCCTTACACTCCTTGTCATCGGTGAAGCTTATGAAGTTCTTAGGGCCGATTAGATACTTGGTGGCATCGCGCATCGCCTCAATATCCAGTTTCTCCGGATAATGGTAGCAGTATCTCCGGGAAAATACGTCCGGCTTCTCCCGGCAGTCGATATAATACTCGTATTTCTTACCCTTCGCGCTCTTGCGGGCATGGAAACTGTTCCTTACCAGCTCCACCTTCACCACACGGATATCTTCCGGAAGATACCGGTTCAAAGACTCTTTGAATTCATTGGTATCGTAAAGTTTCGACAGCTTCACGCTAACCACCTGCCCGCGGGCATGGACTCCTGCGTCCGTCCGCCCGGAACCGTCTACCTGGACCCGGTAGCCTACTAATTTGCCGATGCTCCACTCCATGACGAACTGGATGGTATTGTCCGTCGTGACCTGGCGCTGCCATCCCTGATATCTGCTGCCATCGTAAGCGATGGTCAATTTGTATGTTCTCATTTATCTCACCCAATCTATCGTATATTCACAATCTTAATTCCGACGCTTGCTTATGCATCCCGAAACCGGACATGTGTGGGATGCCGCGCTATAAAAAGGAAGAAGCAAACGATTCCTGCTTTGCTTCTTCCCTATTCTACCACTTAATTCACGTCATAGCAAATATCTTCTCTATCAAATATCTTCCAATTTTTCTATAAGACTACTTCAATATCTTTTTCAGCTCGTCCATAAATGTGTTCACGTCTTTGAATTCCCGATAAACCGACGCAAATCTCACGTATGCAACCTCGTCCAGATTCTTCAATTCCTCCATGACAATCTCCCCTACCCGGCTGCTGGGAATCTCCTTCGCCTCTAGGCTGAATACCTTCGTCTCTATCCTGTCGATGGTGCGCTGGATATCCACTGCAGATACCGGCCGCTTATAGCATGCCCGCAGGATTCCGTTCTCGATCTTGCCCCGGTTATACTGTTCTCGGTTGTTGTCTTTTTTGATGATGATTAAGGGAATTGTCTCTACCTTCTCGTAGGTCGTAAAACGCTTGCCGCAGGCGTCGCAGGAACGGCGGCGGCGGATGGACTTGCCATCTTCCGCGGGCCTGGAGTCGATTACTCTGGTATCTAACTGGTTACAATACGGACACTTCATCTTGTGCTGTTTTCCTTTCTCTTTCTCTTCGTAAGCATAGTATACAACGCGGGAATGCAGGAAGTCAAACTGTATTTTGATTATCGTCCGCATTAAGGTAATTTTTATTTTAAATGTTTCACCGTAACCCGAATCCCCTCCTCTGTATTCTCAATCATCACTCCCATTCCATGAAGCCCTAAAATCTTCTTCACCAGAAACAGCCCAATCCCCATATGCTTCTCCTTCTTCCCCCGGCTTTTATTCCCGGTATAGAACAAATCAAAGGCATGCGGAAGCTGCTCCTCTTCCATGGTTTTCCCGGTATTCTCAATTATGCACTTCCCCGCTTCTGTCCTGACCAGTATCCTGCCATCAGGCACATTATACTCCACGGCATTAGAAATCAGATTCCAGACCGCCTTCCCAAGATATTCCCGGTCGCCCTCTACCAGGAAATCTGCGTCTTCCTGATATTGCACCTGAATATTCTTCTCGTCAATCATCGGCTCAAACTTCTTCATTTCCTCCCGAATCAGTTCCCCAAATGACACTGTTTCTTTTTTCAGCGCCAGTTCCTCGGAATCATCCAGTTTCGATATCTCTATCATTTCCCTCACCAGAGAATCCATCTCCTCCGTCTGTCCGATAATCTGGGTGAGATAATAGTCCCTCTTTTCCTCCATATTATGCTCTATCAGATTCTCCGCAAAATTCCGGATAATGCCAAGAGGCGTTTTCAGCTCGTGCGCCATGGCGTTGGTGATATCCCGCCGCGTTTCCTCCAACGCCATCTGCCGTGCATAGGTCTGCTCAAATGTATGGCTGACCACAAACACGCATACGGCAGTCAACAGCAGTCCCGCCAGATAGAGGTATTTCATATATTCAAATGCATCGCTCCAGGGCCTTTCTTCCATGCGGATTTCCATATAGACATAAGGGTCGTCTACAAATCCCACTTTCAGCTTATACTTACATCGGAAAAGCAGTCCCTCTCTTTCACTGTAGATACTGGGATATTCTGCTTCTGCTGTTTCCGCTTCTCCAAAAAATTCTCCCGGATTTGGGAAACTATGGAGATATTTACTGCTGCTCCATCTGTGCCATCTCTCATAAGAAGTAATATAGGGAAATACAAGATCTGCATCCTGAACTTCCCCATTTTCCCGCTCCTCTTTGCTGATATCCGGATTCGCCCACTCCCACAGGATTTTGCTGTCTGTGACATGAAAAATCTGCTCAGCGCCATACTCTTTTCCCGTGGCATAATCCACCATCAGACCGACGCTTGCATAGGAAACCTCCCCCGTAAGCGGATCTTCATACTGCTTTTCATTCGTCTCCTCTCCTTCCTCCCACGTAAGTTCCTGGACGAAAATATCATACAATTCCTTTCCATCCGAAGATGTGCGGATTAGGATTCTATATTTTCCCGGCAGCGTATAGTTTTCCGTAGACTGTCTTTCCTTCCAGCAATGTTCCGCCAGTTCTTCTTTTTGCCCAAATGTGAGATAATCATCCAAATTGAAAGGGCCAACGTTGATTCCGGCGGTATCCGCCATATACATCATATCGCCGATTGCATCATAGCTATTTGCCAGCAAATTCTGCTCCTTGTCATAAACGGCGACTGCAATATTCAGTTGGGGGTTCGTCGTACTCCAGAAATATTCATTTACCAGACAACGATAATATTCCCGCCGCTTGTCCTCTCCAGAAAATTCTTCAGACTCTGCCATAGAATCCTCCTGGTCCGTCGCTTTTCTGTGGATGGATGTCGCAACTTGCTCAAACGTACGGATATAGTCCTCCTCAAACTTTTGTTTCACCAGCAGCGTTGCCAGCCCCATCGTCGCCAGATACAGGGTAAGAAAAACGGCGGCTGCCGGTTTCCAGAATCTTTTCTTTTTTTTTATTCCGTATTCCATTCATCGTACCACCTCCGATTTATGCGCCAGTCAACCAGATTACAGGTAAACCGGCGTCACATTAAGCCTCATTACGGATTGCCATTTTCCGTGGATAAACGATATCCGAACTTCCGCACAGTCTCTATGGTACATCCGCAGGAACCGATTGCCTTGCGCAGCTTTTTGATATGATTGTCCACTACCCGCTCATTTCCGTCAAAATCATATCCCCAGAAGCGAATCAAAAGCTGCTCCCGGCTGTAGACCCTCCCCGGATTCTGCATTAGGAACAAAAGCATCTCATATTCTTTGGGCGGCAGGGGAATGATTTCCCCGCCTTTTTGGACACTTCGGCTCCGGATATCTGCTTTCAGGCCGCCAAGCTCCACGAAAGCGTTGATTCCCTGAACTCTCCCGGTAAGCGCCATTGCCTTGGCATACAATACGGGGAGTGAAAACGGTTTCGTCACATAATCGTCCGCCCCAAGCGCATAGCCGTTAAGCATATCCTCTTCCATCACCCGTGCCGTGATAAAAATGACCGGGACGTCACAGTCTTTGCGAATCCGTCGGCACACGTCAAAGCCATTGACGCCCGGTATCATAACATCCAGCAGAATCAAGTGGTAACTTTGGGTTTCCAAACGCTCCAATGCCTGTATCCCGTCTTCCGCTTCCTCCACACTCCATCCCTTGCCTGTAAAATAGTCCGCTGCAGCCTCTGCAAGCAGAGCGTCGTCCTCCACAATCAGTAATCTTAGTTCCATATATATTCTCCATATTTCGCCAGTTCTTGTATCTTTTACAGATATCTACGTTCTCCACATTCCGTCAATCCGTGTATCGTTTACAGAAAATGTCCGGACAATTTTTCTGTATGGTGATACCATATCATATGAATATATCTTTTCTGTATCCTTTTGTACCCTTTTGCAAATAATTAGCATGGAAATAGGCTGCCCTGAATAAAATTTTATTTTCAGGGCAGCCTATTTCCAAATCTTGTTATATTTAAAATGAAACCGTAAGCTGCATCTTGAACCGTTCCTCCCCAAATACCGCATGAGGAACGTCTTTCGGCATAATTAATGTCTCCCCTTCTTCAAGAATAAATACCTCTCCCCCAACGGTAAACTTGCCCTTGCCCTCCAGCACCGTGACCATAGCGTCTCCGCCGGACGCATGGGTGGAAATCTCCTCTCCTTTGTCGAATGAGAAAATCGTCATGCTGACGGAGGCATTCTGCACCAGCGTCCTGCTCACTACCTGCCCTGCCTGATAATCCACCAAATCTTTTAATTTCATGCTCTTCTGTTTTTCAATATTCTTATACATCTCAATTCCTCCTAAATGCTTGATACTGATACCTCATCGGACGACAGTCCGTCCGCCCGTTCCCTGCCTATCTTTCTACAACTACTTTTCTAAAGTTCTTCTTTCCTTTTTTCAGTACAATTCCCTCGCCGGACAAGTCTTCCGCCGTAAATTCTGCATGGATATCGCTGATTTTCTCTCCGTCAACTGCCACGCCTCCCTGGGTTACTGCCCGCCGCGCATCGGATTTGCTGGAAACCAGGCCGGATACAACCAGCATGGACAGGATGTCGATTTTCCCGTCCCTAAGGTCTGCCGCTGTAAGGCATGCACAGGGCATATCTGCCGCCGCCCCTTGACTGAACAATGCCTTCGCCGCGTCCATCGCCTTCTTAGCCTCTTCCTCCCCATGCACCATCTTGGTCAATTCAAATGCCAGAATCTCCTTCGCCTGATTTAACTGAGCGCCTTCCCATGAATCCATCTGATCAATTTCTTCTAACGGAAGGAATGTCAGCATACGGATACATTTTAAAACATCGGCGTCGGCTACATTTCTCCAATACTGGTAGAACTCAAAAGGAGACGTCTTATCCGGGTCAAGCCATACTGCGCCTTTCTGGGTCTTCCCCATCTTATTGCCTTCGGAGTTTAGAAGCAGTGTAATCGTCATGGCACATGCATTTTTACCCAACTTACGGCGAATCAGCTCCGTTCCTCCCAACATATTGCTCCACTGGTCGTCGCCGCCGAACTGCAGGTTACAGCCATATTTCTGGAACAATGCGTAGAAATCGTAGCTCTGCATAATCATGTAGTTGAACTCCAGGAAACTAAGCCCCCGTTCCATTCTCTGTTTGTAACATTCTGCAGTCAACATACGGTTCACACTGAAATGCGCCCCTACTTCCCGCAGTACCTCGATGTAATTCAAATCCTTCAGCCAATCTGCGTTATTGACCATCATCGCCTTTCCTTCTGAGAAATCGATGAAACGGCTCATCTGCCTTTTAAAACATTCACAATTGTGCTGAATCGTCTCCTCCGTCATCATCTGACGCATATCGGTCCTTCCGGATGGGTCTCCGACCATCGCCGTTCCTCCTCCAATCAGGGCAATCGGTTTATTTCCTGCTTCTTGAAGGCGTTTCATCAGGCATAAGGCCATGAAATGCCCTACATGGAGACTGTCTGCCGTCGGGTCGAAGCCGATATAAAACACGGCCTTTCCGTTATTAATCAGATTTTTAATCTCCTCCTCGTCAGTAACCTGTGCAATCAATCCTCTTGCCTGCAATTCTTCATAAATTCCCATGCTAATCTCTTCCTTTCTTTTTTGAACTAAAAAAACCGCCCCTATCATTTTCTGATAAGGACGGATATACTGCCTCCGTGGTACCACCTTAATTCACCGGCAGCTCACACTGCCAGCCTCTGTCAGTTGCGTATTCACAACCTTCGCACAGTAACGTGTGCCTTCCGTCACAGCCTACTCGCCTACATTCTCCTGTCTCACCGGGATATCCGTCCACTCGGATGTCTGAGAATCATATCGGATTATCTCTAATGAGCATGGTCAAAACGTATGCTTTCTGTGTGCAGCTCCAAGATGTATTCATAATCCATTCCTTCACGCGCTTCTCATCAACCAGCAGCTTTCTGTATGGGTGTATAGGATTACTACTTCTTCTTTTCAAAGCCTTTATTCCCTATTGGTTTTTCGACAGACTGATCTTTTAGCTTCCTTTTGTCTGCCGCTTGAATAGTATCCTAACGTATTTGAAGATTTTTGTCAAGACGAAAGAATCAGTTTTTCTATTCCTATTGACATTCCGTTCAAATCGTAGTATATTTTATACAAGCAGATAAGGGGGAGTAGCCGAACACCATATAATTGGTGTATTTGAAAGCGTCACCCGATACCGAGAGGTATCCGTATCAAATGAGATGTGCAAGACTTTTATCGTGGCAGATGTCATGATAAAAGTCTTTTTTTATTATTTCATGGCTTCACCGGCTTTTCTTTGACGGTGTATATGACGTCTGCCGCACCTGTC
>CATLIP010000085.1 GCA_949957035.1 uncultured Lachnospiraceae bacterium | reverse complement strand
GAACCATTCCCATCTGTTCGCGGCGATTGGTTCTGCCATGAATTCCAAGAAAGACCGCCAGGTTTCCCTGCAGGAAATGCAGAGCCGGTTAGAGAGCCGTATCAAGATGGAATTCGAGGTTGACCGGATGGAACCCCTGTTCACCAGCGAGGCGGATTTCCATGCATTTGAGAAACGCCACGCCAGGCATCAGGTGCCAGTCAAAGACCTGGCAAGCTATAAGGGACGTGCGTTCCTTGGAATCGACGCCGGTTCCACCACCACGAAAGCCGCCCTTGTGGGCGACGACGGGACGCTTCTGTACTCTTTCTACCACAACAACGAAGGAGACCCCTTAGGTACCACCATTACCGCCATTAAAGATATTTACAGTAAACTGCCGGAAGGCGTCAAAATCGTCCACTCCTGTTCCACAGGTTACGGGGAGGCGCTGATCAAGTCCGCGCTCCTTCTGGATGAAGGCGAGGTGGAGACAGTCTCCCATTACTATGCCGCCTCCTATTTCGAGCCGGATGTAGACTGTATCCTGGACATCGGCGGACAGGATATGAAATGCATTAAAATCAAGAACCAGACCGTTGACAACGTGCTGCTCAACGAAGCCTGTTCCTCAGGATGCGGCTCTTTCATCGAGACATTTGCCAAATCCCTGAATTACTCGGTGGAGGACTTTGCACATGAGGCTTTATTTGCCCAGAATCCCATTGACCTTGGCACACGCTGTACGGTCTTCATGAACTCGAAGGTAAAACAGGCGCAAAAAGAAGGGGCGGCGGTTGCCGATATCTCTGCGGGACTTGCCTACTCTGTCATTAAGAATGCATTGTTCAAGGTAATCAAGGTGTCCGATGCGTCCGAGCTTGGGAACCATATCGTCGTGCAGGGCGGTACGTTTTACAACAATGCCGTACTCAGGAGCTTCGAGAAGATTGCAGGCTGTGAGGCTATACGTCCAGATATCGCCGGAATCATGGGGGCTTTCGGCGCTGCTCTCATTGCCCGGGAGCGGTATATGGACTGTCAGGGCACGACCATGCTTTCTATCGAAGATATAGAAGCCCTTGAATACTCTACCACCATGGCAAAATGTAAGGGCTGTACCAACAACTGCCGCCTGACTATCAACCATTTCAGCGGCGGCAGGAAGTTCATTACAGGAAACCGCTGTGAGCGGGGACTGGGGAAGGAAAAGTCCGACAATAAGCTGCCGAACCTATTTGAATATAAGTTCCATCGGTATTTTGACTATAAGCCTCTGGAAGGATACGAGGCGTCAAGGGGTGTGATTGGGATTCCCCGGGTTTTGAATATGTATGAGAACTATCCCTTCTGGTTTACGTTCTTCCACACCCTTGGTTTTCAGGTAGTGTTATCTCCTGCTTCGACCCGGAAGATTTATGAGCTTGGGATTGAATCTATCCCCAGTGAGTCCGAGTGTTATCCGGCGAAGCTGGCCCATGGGCATGTCCAGTGGCTAATCAACCAGGGAATACATAGGATTTTCTATCCCAGTATCCCTTATGAGCTAACGGAATTTGAAGCCGCCAATACCAACTATAACGGCCCCATCGTTACCTCCTACCCGGAGAATATCAAGAACAATATCGACGCCATCGTAAACGGCGAGGTGGACTTCATCCATCCTTTCCTGTCCCTGGAAAGTGAGGAGACGGTTTCTTATCGCCTGGTGGAAGAATTGTCCGAAAAGTTCGCTGTCCCGGCAGCAGATATCCGTTCGGCCGTACATACGGCATGGGCTGAGCTTCACGCATGCCGGGAAGATATGAAGCAAAAGGGCGAGGAAACTATTGAATACCTGAAACGTACCGGCAACCGGGGCATCGTCCTTGCCGGACGCCCTTACCATATTGACCCGGAGGTGAACCATGGGATTCCGGAGCTGATTAACTCCTACAATATTGCAGTGCTGACGGAGGATTCCATTTCCCATCTTCACCCGGCAGAGCATCCTTTGAACGTGATGGACCAGTGGATGTACCACTCCCGGCTGTATGCGGCGGCAAACTATGTGAAGACTACGGATAATCTGGATTTGATTCAGTTAAATTCCTTCGGATGCGGGCTGGATGCCGTCACTACCGACCAGGTGGCTTCTATCCTGAATGATTCCGACAAGATTTACACCTCCCTGAAAATCGACGAGGTGAACAATTTAGGAGCTGCCAGGATTCGGGTGCGCTCTCTGCTTGCAGCCATCCGGGTTCGGGAGAGACGGCATGAAAAACGGACAATCCAGTCTTCTGCCGTCACGAAGGTTCCCTTCACCCAGGAGATGAAAAAGGACTACACCATCCTCTGCCCGCAGATGTCGCCCATCCATTTCGACTTGTTGGAGCCTGCTTTTGCGGCTTCCGGGTACAAGATAGAGGTTCTGCCCAATGACAATAAGCAGGCTGTGGACGTGGGGCTTAAATATGTAAACAACGACGCCTGTTACCCTTCCCTCATTGTCGTGGGGCAGATTATGGACGCCATCCTGTCAGGCAGGTATGACACCGACAAGATTGCGGTCATTATCAGCCAGACCGGAGGCGGATGCCGCGCTTCTAACTATATCGGGTTTATCCGAAGGGCGCTAAAGAAGGCGGGATATGAGCATATTCCGGTCATTTCCCTGAACTTGAGCGGCCTTGAGGGAAATCCTGGCTTTAAACTGACACCCCGCCTTGTGATGCGGGGAATGTACGCAATCGTATTAGGGGATATTTTCATGAAATGCGTGTACCGTATCCGTCCCTATGAAGCCGTCAAGGGCTCTGCCGATGCCATGCATGAAAAATGGGTGAAGGTTTGCAAAGAATTCCTGTCCCAGGGATATCCTTCACGGCACAGGTTTACGCGGCTCTGTAAGGACATCATTCATGATTTTGACCAAAATATCGAACTTTTGGATGTCAAGAAGCCTCGTGTGGGCGTGGTGGGGGAGATTCTGGTGAAGTTCCTGCCTGCCGCCAACAACTATCTGGTAGAGCTTTTGGAGAGCGAAGGCGCCGAGGCTGTGGTGCCGGATCTTCTGGATTTCCTTTTGTATTGTTTCTATAACCAGAATTTTAAGGTATCCCATCTGGGCATGAAGAAGTCCAAGGCGGCTATCGGGAATCTTGGCATCAAGGCGCTCAACTGGTTCCGGGCGCCGGCAAGCAAGGCGTTCCGGGAAAGCAAACATTTTGATGCGCCGGCGGATATTCATGAGCTTGGGAAGATGGCGTCCGACATCGTGTCTCTGGGCAACCAGACCGGTGAGGGATGGTTTTTGACCGGCGAGATGTTAGAGCTGATACACAATGGCGCGCCGAATATTGTCTGTACCCAGCCCTTCGCCTGCCTTCCGAACCATGTGGTGGGCAAAGGGGTCATCAAGGAGCTCCGGCGCCGGTATCCGGAATCGAATATCGTTGCGATTGACTTTGACCCCGGGGCAAGTGAAGTGAACCAGCTGAACCGGATTAAGCTGATGCTTTCTACGGCAAATAAGAATCTGGGGGCTTGATTTGGCATCAGTTCAGAATATAAAAAACAGCATGGCGGCCGGATTAGATTCCGGAAAGGCCATGCTGTTTTTATGAATAATGATATCTGCATGTATATACAATCAAATTTTCGCCCTCAACCTGATAGACTATCCTGTGTTCATCCGATATCCGCCTGCTCCACTTTCCGGCAAGATCATGCTTTAGCCCTTCGGGTTTTCCGATTCCATCAAACGGATTTCTCATAATATCTTTTATTAATTCGTTGATTCTTTTAGAAATCCGTTTATCTGTCTTCTGCCAATAGAGGTAATCTTCCCATGCATTGGGAGTGAAAGATACATTCATCCTTAATCCCCCACTTCAAATCTGACAAGTTTCCCTGCCTCCGCCTGTTGAATCGATTCTTTCAGCCATTGATAATTTGCCTTACTCTCTCTGATATAAAGGTTTTCCATCAAATTATCATACTGCGCCTGTGACATCAGAACAACGTTTTCATCATTTTTCCTCGTGATAATTGCAATATCAGACTCTTGTACAACCCTGTCACATACTTCTTTAAAATGATTCCTTACATTAGAAAAATTCGTTGCAATCATAATCCATCACACTCCTCTGCCTATAGTATATACAGCCTAAATGTTATTGTCAATATTCTGTACAATATTTTGTACCATTAATTCTAAGAATATCCTGCGGAGTTTCGCCAGACAGCACACTAGCAGGGTAAACTTAATATCAACATCGTTACCCTCCCTCCATGAGTTCCCGCATTTCCGATCACCAGCTCCCCTCCCTGTGCTTCCACAAATCTTTTAGCGGTATGGAGTCCAATCCCATGATGAAGCTTACTGCTCCTGCTCTGATCGCCTTGATAGAACCGCTCTGTGGCGTGTCTGATATCCTGTGCCGAAAATCCTGTCCCTTGGTCTTCAACGGTGACTGTAAAATACTCTTTTCCACCCTCCGCTTTCATTTCCAGCAAAACCTCGATCTCGCCGTCCTTAGGGCTATAGTCCATGGCATTACTTAAAATATTCTGAAATGCCCGCAGAAGCTGGTTTTTATTACACAAAACTTCTCCATACAAATCCTTTCTGCAAAAAACAATCCCAAACTGCCTTGCAGCCCCAAGAAGCCTTGCCTGTTCCGTAAATAACTCCGCAAGGCTTAAACAAGAAATCTGTGCCTCATTCACATCAGATGTTCCTTTTTGCCCCTCTTCTGCCAAAATTCCATTCAATATTGCCAGATATTCTTCCATCATAGACACACTTTGCAGGATATCCAAGTCATATTCCCGCTCTTCTTCCCCTAGATTTCCTTCCGCAAGCAGCTCCGCATTGCCCCGGATGACCGTAAGGGGCGTCTTGATATCATGGGCAAGCGCCGCAATCTGCTCTTCCCTGCCCTTTTCCAGATTCCACTGCCGATAGAGCGACTCTTTTAGCGCCTCCTTCATCTGGTTCAGAGAAGTTAAGACATCCTCTACTTCCTTTATTTCAGAATGTTCTTCCTCAAATTCCAAATCCTCATCCCGTATCCTTGCCGTAGTCTCATTCAAGACGAGCAGCCTTTTTTTCATATATCTTCCAAAATGGCGGGACGTCAAAACCGTATGGACGAGGAATAGCGCAAGAAAGCTCAGAATCAAGAGAATCTCCGGGCTCGGCAGATATTTCCCCAGAAATCCGTTCCGGAACCTTGTCGCAATCTCATACTTTACAATACATATCTCCCCTGAATCACGGGACAAAAACCGGTAATACCCTCTTTTACGGGCATAAATGCTGTTCTTTCTAAAGTGTTCCCATGCCTGCTCTATTTCTTCTCCGGAAAATGTCCCATACAGCCATTTTCCGTCCGATTGGTATACCCCATATCCGCACCCCTCCGGCAATAGGTCTTCCGTAACCTTAGGGGCTTTGCATATCTCCTCTGCTGATTCACTAAGCCGCGTCTCCATATGGTTCGCCGGGAGGACTTCGCCTGTTAAATCCAGCACATACCAAACGACGAACACCAGAAACATCCAGAACAATACGCCTGCGGTGTAGAAACAGGCATATCTGAAAAACACCGATGAAATTGTTTTCTGTCTGCCCTTTACTTCCATCGATATCCAATCCCCCACACCGTCTCAATAGGTTCAAAGCCAGCCTTCTTGCCTTTTGCCCGGATATTCTTGACGTGTTCCGTAATCACAGAATTGCCGCTTTCTTTCTCATACCCAAATACATGCTCATAGATTCTGTCTTTTGAAAATACCTGCCCGCGGTTCAGCGCAAGGTATTCACAGATAGCATACTCGCTCTTGGTAAGCCCAAGCTCTTTCCCGCTATAGTATGCCTTCTTCTCCTTCAAATAGAACCGGACGCCATTTACCGACACCACATGCTTTTTCTCTCTTGTCTCTCTTCGCAGATGCGCCTTCACCCGGGCGCGTAATTCGCCGATTCCAAAGGGCTTGGTGATGTAATCATCCCCGCCGATTCCAAGCCCCCTCATGATATCCGCCTCTTTCGTCTTCGCCGTCAGGAACAAAATCGGGCAGTCCACCTTGCCCCGAATCTCCTCACACAACGTAAATCCATCCACCTTTGGCATCATGACGTCCAAAAGGATTAGCTGGTAATCCGTAAGCTTCATTTTCTTTAGTTCCAGCGGGTCACTTTGCACCGTCACCTCGTAACCTTCTTTTGCCAGTGCGTTTCGGATTAGTTTCAAGATCTGCACATCATCATCTACTGCCAATATCTTCGTCATATCGCTGCTTCCCGGTCAACTGACCTTTCCCCCCTAAATCAGTCCTTACTCTGTCTTCCTTCATAGGAAGGAAACCACAGGAAAATCCCGCACCACAACAGAAGCGAGACTGCCGCGCCAATCATCAGGCTTTTCGTCATATATTCTGCTGATGGCGCTCCATTTCCCATCCAACATTGTAACAGATATCCTCCCCATCTGCCACCCCATGTACAGGGAAAATACTGCCACCGTCCCTCCCCAAGCCCGGTGAGGAACAGCGCGGAAACCACCAGTTCCGACGTTCCCACACACAGAGAAATACTTTTTGAAAATTCAAGGTTCAAAAACAGGTGAAGCAGGTACAAGTCCGCACCTTCCATCCAGAGCACGCACGCCAGGGCCAGGTACTGTCCCGCCGACAGCGCAGCCTTCCCTGACAGCGCCCGAAATCCTCCGGCAAATCCAAGGACCGCCCGAAGACTTGCCGCAAATCCCATCCCTGACAACACGATCCATTTTGCAAGAAGCGGATTCCTCCGGTTCACCGCCACTCCAAGAAATGTCTGGAAATGCCCCTTTTCCTCCATCTCCACGGACATCGAGCAGATTCCGCTTATGATCAGAGGAAATGAGATGGACAGTACCTGTATATATCCTGATATCTTCCCCTCGTCACTCCATGCTGCAAAAGAATAATAGTAAAGAAATACCAGAATCCCCAGAACAGGAATCAGGATGTGCAGCACAGGAATCCACGTATGGCGCATTTTCCACAGCTCTCCTTGTATATTTCGGTATAACTCTCTTTTCTTTTTCTCATCCGAAAACATATCTTTTACTGTCCCTCCTTCCTCTCATACCACTTACGGCCCACCAGCCAGAATGTCAAAAACCAAAAGACAGAGGCAGCGATTCCTATCGGCAATCCTCTAAAATCCAACAATTCCGGTGTAAACGTCTGGCTGCCTGTTTCTGCCGCCAGTCCATTTGGAAGTACTTTAAAAATCATACACATCAGCCTTGCCGTAATCCCTCCCGGCAGCGACATAAAGAAGGAATGAAGCGACAGCTCCGCCGAAATCAGGATATAACTTCCCATATGGAGCAGTATCATGGGAATCGTACCTATGAGCTGTTGTAAGAACAGGCAGAACGGCACTTGCCACAGCGAAGTCACAAATAAGACCACTACCGCCAAAAACTGCTCCCCTGCCTTCGGCCGGATGCAAAATACCTGCCCCGCAATCTGCCCAAGCCCGTTACCTATGAATAACGCTGCGCCTAAGAACACAAGCAGCGAGATCCCCAAACATTGGATCCCATACAATATCTTTCCGTCCCAGACTGAGCTGATTTTTACCGGGAGCGTCTGTATCCCGCGGTTTTCCATTTTCTTATCCCGGTTTCCGACAGCGGAACAAACCAGCGAGAGCATCCCCGGAAGCAGTATCATATACCACCAGTTATAACTGCTAATCGTAAAATAATCCCCCGTAAGCCATGCCGCAAGAATGACGGAAATCATCGGCATGAAAACCGGCAGTTTTCCCGTAGAAGTATGACGGTTCTTCATCCTTTCCGCAAGAAAATATTTCCGCATTTATCTCGCCTCCTTCTGTCTTCTTCCTGACGCTTCTAAAGAAATGCTCTTCTTTGCCGCAATCTCCATGAATAATTTTTCCAGACGGTCTGGCTCTGGCATCCCGCCCTGGTATCCAAGTTCGCCGTTTACGATGATCCCAATATGGTCGGCTGTCTGGGCAATCTCGCTGAGAATATGGCTGGAGACAATGACTGTGATTCCCTCTTCCGGGAATTTGCGTATCATTTCGCGAAGCTCCTGAATGCCGATGGGGTCTAGCCCGTTGGTCGGCTCGTCAAGCACCAAGAGCTTTGGTCTGGAAAAAAGTGCAATTCCAATTCCAAGCCTCTGTTTCATTCCCAAAGAAAATGTACCTGCCTTTTTCTTCCCTGTGTCTCCTAAATCCACCAATTCCAGTACTTCTCGGATTCTTCCATCCGGTATGCCAAGCATCAGGCCACGTACTTTCAAGTTCTCCCATGCCGTCAGGTTCTCATATATGGGCGGCGTCTCCACTAAGGCTCCAATATCTGCAAGGTCTTTCCTGCTCCATACATGACCGTCAAAGATTATCTGCCCGTCTGTAGGACGCAGGATTCCTGTCATCATTTTTAACAGGGTAGATTTTCCTGCGCCGTTGGGCCCAAGAAGTCCATATACTTGGTTCTTTGGTACTGCAAGTGAAATCTGATTAACAGCATTATGATTACGGAATGATTTTGTGAGACACTTTGTCTCTAAGATGTTTTGATTCATGGACCTTTCCTCCTGTTTCCTGTCTGTGAATATGCTGTCTGGCCGGATGCCTGACAGCATATTCAAGCTCTATCAATGGACTACAAGATAAGAATAAGGCAAAATTATAAGGAAAGTATAAAGAAATCAAAAAATAAGCTGCAACTGTTAATCGCTTTTTATTGCTTTTAAAGCTCTTTATTTTTCTATACGGTTATTTTATAATAGAAAAAAAGGAGGAAGTTTTATAAAATTATATTTCCAGAAAGAGATAGACGGCATGCTAATCAAGGATGCATAAAATTAATAATCATATATAGTAAAGGAGAGCGCAGCATGAGCGATAAGATTATATTTAGTCCGGGTTCATTTTTTCATGGAACAAAAGCTGATTTAGGCATAGGTGATTTCCTTGTTACAGGGATGAAGAAAAATTATAACGATACCAGAAAATCGGGATATGTGTATTTTGCCGGAACACTGGATGCTGCAATTTGGGGCGCAGAGTTGGCAGAAGGAGACGGCCGGGAGCGGATATATGTTGTTGAACCAACCGGAGATTTTGAAGATGATCCAAACCTTACAGACAAAAAATTTCCGGGAAATCCCACAAAATCTTATAGGACAAAGCAGCCGCTAAAAATTATCGCGGAAGTAACGAAATGGGAGGGACATTCTTCGGAGGTCATAGACCGTATGCATGAAAATCTCAGAGCGTTATCTGAAAAAGGAATAAAAGCAATGGATTGACCGCCAGAGAACTTAAAAACGGAACTTACGGAGGAAACCAGAAATGAAAGTAATTGATTTGACACATACTATGAAAGAGGATATGCCTGTTTATCCCGGAACTGACACACCAAAATTTATTCCGGCAAACAGTTATGAAAAAGACGGATTCAAAGAAACATTATTACAGATGTATACACATACAGGAACCCATATGGATCCACCGGCGCATCTTTTTGCAGGAAGAACGACGCTTGAC
This sequence comes from uncultured Lachnospiraceae bacterium, assembly GCA_949957035.1. The sequence goes on along the minus strand of CATLIP010000085.1, from coordinate 258 downwards.
CAATTCCCTATCCAACAGTTTATTGGGAAAGCATTGGTCATAGATTGCAGAGATTTGCAGGAAGGCCAAGCGATTTCAATGGAACGTATTGGTAAAACCGGAGATAAGATAAGGGATGCCGATTTCCTATTGTTTAATCTTGGTTGGGATAAACGCTGGGGGACTGATGCTTATTTTGGGGATTATCCCTGTATTGATGAGGACGTATTGAATTTTATACTATCCGGGAATTACAAAGGGATTGGATTTGACACAATT
>CATLIP010000084.1 GCA_949957035.1 uncultured Lachnospiraceae bacterium | reverse complement strand
GCTCATGGCATAATTAAGCCCTGCCTTCACATGCCCCGTCCCATGAGGCGCAGCCCGGTCAAAATCACATACCCGGATCGTAATCGGTTTCGCGCCGCCCTTAAAATACGGCCCAACCGGTGTGGTAAATACACGGAACTGATACTCTGCCGCCGGTTTTACACCGATTACCGCATTGGAGCCAAAAAGATAAGGACGCACATACAGCGTAGCGCCGCAGCCATAAGGCGGGACATAGGCCGCATTCGCTTCCACTGTCCTATGCACTGCATCAAGAAACCTCTCTTCTGGAAATACAGCCATCTCAAGGCGCTTCGCCGTATCTGCCATTCGCTTCGCATTCATGTCCGGGCGAAACATTACGATATGCCCGTCCTGAGTCGTATATGCCTTCAATCCCTCGAAACAAGTCTGCGCATACTGAAGCACACACGCACACTCATTAATTACCACATTCGCATCGGAGGTCAGCCCGCCTTCATCCCACGCTCCATCCTTATAATGAGAAACGTACCTCTGTTCCGTCTCAATATATGAAAATCCAAGGTTTGACCAGTCAATATTCTTCTTTTCCATCTTTCGAGTCCTCCATTCTTCCACTACTATTCTATTACAGTCTCATCAAATTGTTATCAAAATCTATTATAATACTCCAAACCCTAAAATTCAACCGTTACCGTTCCATCATACTGATGGATTCAATCCCGACGCTTCCGCCTCTGACCACCTCAATCGTCTTAAATTCTTCCTTCATAAGCTTAATCACCGCATCATTCTTTGTAGCCGTCTGCACAAATTCCAGCAGCAGGCTGTCCTTCCCGTAATCGATTACCTTCGCTTTGAACGTCTCCGCGATTTGGAACAGCGCCGCCTTATCCGCCGGGGTACATCTTAACACCTTGACGTACAAAATCTCCTTCATACGTACAAACACATCCGTAAAATCAATCACCTTGATGACCTCCACCAGACGGTTGAGCTGCTTCTTAATCTGCTCGAAGGTCTCATCGTCGCTGACCGTCGCAATTGTCATTCGGGAAACGGTTGGGTCTTCTGTCGTTCCTACCGTCAAGCTGTCCAGATTGTAAGACTTTCCGGAAAAAAGTCCGGAAATCTTAGACAGAACTCCCACCTGATTCTCCACGTACAGAGAAATCCAACGCTTCTTCATACTGTTCATATATTCATCTCCTTTACTAATTATTGGCCAATCTTTTTCCGCGTATACTAACAATCCAGAATCATATCCTCCAAGGTTCCTCCCGGCCGAATCATGGGGTAGACCAAATCCTCCGGGTCAATCTCGAACTCAAGAATGTACGGTGTCTTCTCACTCTTCATTGCCTCACGAAATGCCGGCTCAATCTCTTCCTTCTTCGTCACTCGGATTCCCTTCGCCCCATAACTCTCTGCCAGCTTGACAAAATCCGGCGTATAGGTCGGACATTCCACTTCTCCGCACCTGCCTCTGCATGCCGCTCCTGAACGCAGGCAGGTCATGGAATACCGTTTTCCATAGAATAATTTCTGCCACTGGCGCACCATGCCCAGATTATTGTTGTTGAAAATACAGCTTATAATCGGCAGCTCCTCTAACACAGCCGTCGCAAGCTCCTGGATATTCATCTGCATACCGCCGTCCCCGGAAATGGAAATGACAGGCGCCGACGGATTCCCAAGCTTTGCACCGATGGCTCCCGGAAGTCCATACCCCATTGTCCCAAGCCCGCCTGACATCAAAAGCCGTTTTCTGGCATTCAACTCAATAAACTGGGCCGTAAACATCTGGTGCTGTCCGACATCCGTCACCACAATCGCCTCATCAAACACCCGGTTAATGGTATCAATCACATCCTGGGGCGTCATAATCGGCTTCCGCTTCATCTGCATGGGATGCTCATGCTTCCATTCTCCTACCTCGTCCAGCCATTTCTTCGTGTCACATTCCGTCACATATTCCAACATCCGCGCAATGGCTTCCTTAGCGTCCGCAACAATGGGTACATCCACCTGTACATTTTTGGAAATGGCGGCAGTATCAATATCAATGTGTACAATCTGGGCATGAGGGGCAAACGAATGGAGCTTTCCTGTAATACGGTCATTGAAACGAGTCCCTATGGAAAACAAAAGGTCACATTCTCCCACAGCCATGTTGCAGGCATAGGCCCCATGCATCCCCAGATTCCCCACATACAGCGGATGATTCGTCGCAATGGCTCCCCTGCCCATGACCGTCGTAACCACCGGCACATTGGTGCGCTCCACAAGCTCGGTAAACTCTTTGTTGGCGCGGGCAATATTCACCCCGCCTCCTGCAAGAAATAAGGGGCGTTTTGCCTTTCCAAGCATCTTAATCGCCTTCTTAAGCTGCCCGATATGAACCTGGGTATTGGGTCTGTAACCGCGGATGTTCACTTCTGTCGGGTACTCGCCGTCCCCCAGCTCCCCCATCACATCCTTGGGGAGGTCAATCAGCACAGGGCCCGGCCTTCCCGATCTTGCAATATAAAAAGCCTCCTTCACAATCCGCCCCAAATCTTCTCTGCGGCGCACTGTCACTCCATACTTGGTGATGCTCCGGGTGATTCCCACTATATCCACCTCCTGGAACGCGTCATTCCCTATGAGGTGCCTTGCCACCTGCCCGGTAAAACAAACCAGCGGAACACTGTCATAGTACGCCGTCGCAAGGCCGGTCACCAGATTCGTCGCCCCCGGCCCGCTGGTGACGAGACACACTCCCACCTTTCCTGTACTTCTCGCATAGGCGTCCGCTTCATGGACCAACGCAACCTCCTGCCTTGGAAGGATAACCTTCGTGTAATCCTGCTTGTACAATTCATCACTGATATCAATCGTACATGCACCCGGATAGCCAAACAACGTGTCTACCTTCTCTTCCTTTAACGCCTTTACCAATAACTTGTTACCGCTGATTTTCTTCATAAACATACCTCCCGTTTTTTGTAACCAATCTGCATAGAAACTGGACTGCCCTCTTGATGTCTTAAGGTTCCTTCGCCTGCTATGGAAAAAAAACACCCTAAGCTTGTCGCTTAGGGCGAATATAACATCCGTGTTACCACCTAAATTCAAAGAGTTCTCTCTTTGCACTCTGCCGATACAGGAAACTTGGCATATTCTGCCCTCTTCTCCGATATCGCTCCCCCGTAACGCTGGGACTGCGTTGAAGCCTACTAAAGCCCCATGGCGCCCTTTCGGTTCACTGCTCAAAGGCTACTTCCGCAAATCCATCACGAAGAATTTCCACCGGCCTTCTTCTCTCTTGGCTTCCGGTATCTGCGTACTCCTCCTTGTCATAGCATTTGTCTCATGCATTTTAATGAATTATCACCATTATAGTTGACTGTCCTATGCTTGTCAACCGGATATTTTTAACCTCTTTATCCTTGGGCGAAACAGCGGCTACATAAGAACCCTTGCCGCGATCCCTTCCCAGGATATCCGGCTTACATCCGCAGCCTTACTCTCCTTCGTCCGGATACTTGCAAGCAGCGCGTCTGCCAGACGCTCCTCGAACGCCGGCAGAGTGTCCGCCACAGGTTCATCCGTGTTCTGCATCTTTGGCATCTCCACGAACCTGACGTCGCCTCCCGGAGCAGACGCCCAAAGCCACTCCCGGATTCCCGGCAGGTCTGACATCACCACACGGTCCCTGCATGCCAGCGCCTCGATGACCGTAAGCGGCAGTCCGTCAAAAAAGGAAGGCAGAACAAAAATATCACTCTCACGGTACACACAGGCAAGCTCCTGCTGAGAAAGCCTGCCCAAAAAACGTATCTCATATGGACATTCCTTTGCCATCTTCCGAATCTGTTCATACTCCTTTTCATTCCCGGCGCTCCCCGCAAGCTGCACAAGAAGCTCCTCCCGCCTGCAGGCGTCCTTTCTTGAATGTAAGACTGAAAGACTCCGAATCAGACTCATGACACCCTTCTTCTCTGCAATCTTTCCTGCAAATACAATCCTGGTAATGCCATCCTCCGGTTTCTTTTCCCCGCCATGGAAAATCTGGCTGTTATATCCCATCCCCACAGTCTCAATCTTCTCCGGGTCCGCCTTATAGATCGAAAGCACACCCTCCCTTTGAGCCTTCTGGGGTACAAAAATCCGATTAAGCCTTCGAATCTGCTCCCGGATAAATTCCCTCCTAAGGTCCGTTTTGCACATCTGCCTCAAATCCGTGTTATGGCAAAACCCATAGACCCGGTGGGTCGGAAAATGCTTCCTCACAAGGGCAGTCAAAAGATACAGGTGATGGCACAGAATCAAATCCGGCTTAAACTCCCCCACCGCCAAAGTGATTACTTCCAAAAAAGCCTCCTCAAACCGCGCCGTCATATCCGGCGTCATATCACAAGACCTCGTACTCTGGTAAGGCATCTCGTCCGACATCCCGACGATTGGAAAGGGCAGTTTCCCCTCTCCAAAATACACAGGATAGAAATCCACACCTTCCGGCAGTTCTACCGCATCTTCCCGGTATACTCCCGCCACAACCGCCTGGGTATGCCCCTTAAGTCCATACTCCTTCACAAGCTCCGTCAGATAGATTCCGCTGCCTGTACTGTTAGGTTTTTGTGCCGTAATACTCAGTATCTTCATGGCCTACAGCTCTTTCCCCGGCATCCGCTCATACACCGTAAAATAATACTCCAAGTCAAAGCATGTCTGCTCCTCGCTGATTTTCGTCATAATCCACTCCCTGTCCTCATCTAGGTTCGGAAAATAGGAGTCTGCATCATAGGCATGGTTAATCTTGGTAACAAGAGCCTCATCGCACAGCGGAAGCATCGCTCGATAAATACTCTCGCCACCCACTACATATGCTTCTCCTTTATGTTTTCCGATTTCAACCAATGCCTCGTCTATGTTATGGACAACAATCGCCCCCTCTACCTGATAATCCCTATCTCTGGTAATGACAATGTTCACCCTGTCCTTCAAAGGCTTTCCCTGAGGAAAACTTTCCAGCGTATTCTTACCCATAATGATAATATTTCCCAACGTCGTCTCGCGGAAATACTTCAAATCCGCAGGAATACTCCACATAATCTTATTATCTTTCCCAATGGCCCAATTCTTGTCAACCGCAACAATTAATTTCATCCTTTTCTTTCTCCTTTTTGATATATTGATTCCACCCTTTAAACTGCAATCGGTATATTCCGAATCTGCTCATGTGTCTCATAGTCGATAAGCTTCACATCCTCCGGCGTAAATTCATAGAAATCCCGAATCTTTGGATTCAGCCAGAACTTTGGCGCCAAAAGAGGTTCTCTGCTAATCAGCTCCTCCACTAAAGGCACATGCCTGTCATAGATATGGGCATCTGCAATCACATGAACCAATTCCCCAACCTCCATGTCACATACCTGGGCCAGCATATGCATTAGTACGGCATATTGGCACACATTCCAATTATTTGCCGTCAGCACATCCTGAGAGCGCTGGTTCAAAATCCCGTTCAATACCAGACGCCCGCTTTCTTTCCTTTTTGTTACGTTAAATGTCATACTATATGCACAAGGGTACAGCCCCATCTCATGCAAATCCTGATGGACATAGAGATTCGTTATGATTCGCCTGCTATAAGGATTATTCTTCAGATCATAGATTACACGGTCAATCTGGTCAAACATCCCCTCCCTGTACTCATGCTTCACCCCCATCTGGTAGCCGTACGCCTTCCCTATAGAGCCGCTGTCATCCGCCCAGCTATCCCAAATATGGCTGTTCAGTTCATGGATATTGTTAGACTTCTTCTGCCAAATCCACAGCATCTCATCCGTACAGCTCTTGATTGCCGTCCTGCGAAGCGTAAGAGCCGGAAATTCTTCCGCCAGATTGTATCGGTTCACCACGCCAAAACGCTTTATCGTGTAGGCAAGGCTTCCGTCCTCCCATCTGGGACGAACCTTCTCCCCTCTGGTATCCGTACCATTCTCCAATATATCCCTGCACATATCAATGAAAACCCTATCTGCATAACTCATATATCGGTTTACCTCCCAAAAATGATAACCTGTATGCACAGCATTACAAATCTGCATACCAGTGCAACTTATTATACCATGGTTTGTACATAAAAAAGAGAGGGACTTGCCCCTCCTTTTTCATTTACATGCAATCTCCCGAATCGTCCGTCCGGCAAGATATTCATTCACAGCGCTCACTCTTGCCTTGTCATACGCCTGAAAAATCAACTGTGCTTTCCTTGGATTGCGGTACACCTTCCAATACCCGCTCATCACTTCCCCCTTACCGCCCTGCTCAATGAAGCATCTCACGTCTTCAACCGGATAATCCAGAAACACCCCTATTTCATGGGGAAAAATTTTATTTTGGCGTGCATGGCTTTGGACTCTTTCCGAAAGCCTCTTAAGTACCGCCTGGAAGTTTTGGCAGGCATACCCATATTGCTTCAGAAAATCCCTGACTTCCTCTTTCTCCAAAAATGCAGACAGCTCATTCCTCCGGTATAAAAGCACCAAGTCTTTTCCCTTATTCTCAGACAGAAGCTTGTATTCCATGTCCGTCCCACAAAGGACATCCTCCAAATCCCTGCAATATCCTTGTTCTAAATTTACCATACAGGCGGCTTTCATACCCTTTAGAAAGGGGGCGCATTGGAAAATAATCTGAAATTGAAGACCCCTTCTTAGATTTTCTTTGGAGAACAGAAACGTTACCACATCTATCGGCATATATCCTCCTTTTTTGAAATCAATTATCATTTTCATACATTATAACATTCAGGTAAATGACCTGACAAGTATCTATCTGATAGGATTTTCTCAATGATACAAATTTATGCAGAAAAATAGCCGGACCGTTTACGGCTCGGCTATATTATATAACACCTTTTCCAACATTTTCTCCAATGCTGCTTTCTCTTTCTTATTCATTCCCAGAGTGAACTTCCTATCAATCTTCTTTCGGTCTGCCTCCATCCGCCTCTGGATATCGTAGGCTTTCTCCGTCAGATAAATATTCTTGCACCGCTTGTCTTTGTCACTTTGCACAGAAAGAATATACCCCTTCTCATCCAGCCGTTTTAACAGCCCTGTCACGGTAGGGTTCCGCAGACTAAGCCCTTTCTCAATATCCCTCTGGTTCACGGCCTCCTCACTGCTGCGAAACAGATAATCCAACACAGCGCACTGGGACGCAGTAATTCCGATTGTCTTAAGAAGCCGGTTAAAATCCTTCTCATAGATTGTATTAATCTGCTTAAACATGAAGCCAATCGGCATACGTTCCTTCATTCCTTCATCCCCCTGCCCTGTACGCCTGATTCCGCAGATGCATCCCTTTGAAGCTGACTCATCTTCTTAAGCTCCCTGACCGCACACACTAATGCCGCCAGCGCCGCGGCTGCGTCTGCAATAGGCCCGGCATACATCACCCCGTCGATTCCCATAAACAAAGGGAAAATTACAATCAGCGGAAGCAGAAAAATCACCTGTCTGGTCAGCGACACCACAATTCCAAGCTTCGCTTTCCCGATGGAAGTAAAAAAACCGGAAGACATGGGCTGGATTCCATTCATAAAGGTCATCATCATAAAAATCCGGAAATATCTCTCTGCAAAACGAAAATATTCTTCACTTCCTGTCCCGAAAATCCCCACCAACTGGCGCGGAAAAAGCTGAAAACAACAGAAAAATAGGATTCCTACCATCAAAGAAATCCGAAATGCCTTGAGATAAGTCTCACGCACTCTTCCATATCTCCCTGCCCCATAGTTAAAGCCCCAGATTGGCTGACAGCCTTGAGAAATCCCGATGCAGATTGCCATAAATACCATGTTGACCTTCGAAATGACTCCCACACAAGCCAGTGGAATATCTGTCCCATACACAGAAGACGCCCCATAATGCCTCAGAGTATTATTCATCGTAATCTGAACCACAGCCATGGCAATCTGGTTGATGCATGCCGCCATCCCCAGCGACGCTATGGCTTTCAGAAAAATACCTCTTGGTCTCAGCATGTCCAAAGTGAGTTCCATCTTACGGAATCTGACAAAGTATAAAATCACAAGAAACCCTGACACTACCTGTCCCATAACAGTGGCCCATGCAGCGCCCTTAATTCCCAGATGGAATCCAAAGATAAACAAGGGATCCAGAATCGTATTCAGGATTGCCCCTGTCAGCATACACGTCATAGAGTAAGTCGGGCTTCGGTCTGCGCGAATCAGATGGTTTCCGCCTGTGGTCAGAATCAGAAAGGGAATCCCGAAAGCCGTGATTCCCGTATAATCTAAAGCAAAGGGCAGAACCTCCGGAGTAACTCCGAACACCTCAAGCAGCGGATTCAAAAACAGCAGCACCACACCTGCAATCACAATTCCACAGATTACAAGCATTGCCAGACCTGTCCCAACAATCCGGCTTGCCTTCTCGCGGTTTCCTGCCCCCGATTCCAGATTAAAATTCGACGAGCTGCCGATACCCAAAAGAAGCGCCGTAGCCGTACAGATAATGGACACAGGGAACGCAATATTTGTGGCCGCATTGCCAAGCATCCCCACGCCTTGCCCGATGAAAATCTGGTCTACAATGTTGTAAAGAGAACTCACCAGCATACTAATGATTGCCGGAATAGCAAACTTGGCAATCAGCTTCCCCGTCTTCTCTGTTGCAAGGGGATTGGCCGACACTGTACTCTCATTCATTCTCTCATCCATAATCAGCTTACGGTCTCTGTCCCATACCGCCTTCCAACGTAATCGTCTCGCCGCTCATGTACTTAAAGTCTGGCGACGCAAGCTGTACGCAGACACGTCCAATCTCAAGTTCCGCATCTCCATAATGGCCTGCCGGCGGCATCTTTACATTCTGCTTAAATGCCTCCGGATACGCCTTCTCAAAGTTCTCAAGCTGCGCCGTCCATGCAAGAGGACAGATAATATTCACATTAACGCCATCCTTCCCCCACTCTGTAGCCGCTACACGCGTCAGACCGCGCACGCCTTCCTTTGCCGCAGCATAGGCACACTGTCCAAAGTTCCCAAACAGTCCTGCGCCGGACGCAAAATTAATGACCGTCCCCTTCGTCTCTTTCAAGTGTGGATGACAGGCTTTCATATAGTAGAAGGTTGCATAAAGTCCGGAATAAACCGCAAGGTCAAACTGCTCCGTAGTATGGTCCTCCAAGGTAACGCCGGACGCGGAAGCCTGCGCGTTATTAATCAGCACATCAATGCGTCCAAATGTATCCATTGCCTGTTTTACAACGCTGCCGACCACCGTCTCGTTGTCAGCTCCTGCCGAAACATCCGCCTGTACAGCCAGAACCTGAATCCCATATAATCTCTCAAGCTCTTCCTTTGCATCCTCTAGCTTCTTTACGTTCCGTCCCGTAATTACAAGGTTGGCGCCTTCCTTCGCATAGGCTGTGGCAATCCCATAGCCGATTGAGCCGCACCTTCCGTCACTTAAAACAGAACGTCCTCCTCCTGTAATAATCGCTGTCTTTCCCGTTAAAAATCCCATATTGTATTCTCCTTCCTGATTCTAAAATCTTTTGCAGAATCGCTTTAAGATAAGGATATCACTTTTTGGACAGGAAAACAACAGAAAAAAATCGGATAAATGATATACTCACGTATCCGATTCTGAAAGCGACAGACGGGGTTCGAACCCGCGACCCCGACCTTGGCAAGGTCGTACTCTACCAACTGAGCCACTGTCGCTTATTTTGTTTTGTGTCCCTCAGGACAATACATATATTACTATATAGATTTCCATTTGTCAACAGCTTTTTCAAATTT
>CATLIP010000083.1 GCA_949957035.1 uncultured Lachnospiraceae bacterium | reverse complement strand
CATTTCTTCAAGTCCTGCATTCTATACAAACGCGGGGAAATGTCATTTTATGACACTTCTTTCCCACTATATCACAAAAAAGTTAATTTCTTTTTATATGGGATAACTTATCCTTTATCTGGGACAAAAAAGAAACCTCCGGAACACACTTCCCGGAAGTCTCTCTAACGATTCTCTTCACTGTTAAAATAATAGGAAAAATAGATTTTCTTAAATTCTGCAGACACATTTCTTGGAATAAAAATCCTGCACTCATTATCCAGCAGTATCTCTTCCTTCTCCACGGATATGACATGGTTCAAATTCAAGATATAAGAACGGCCGCATCTGCTGAACTGTGTGAAATGCTCCAGCATCTCCCACAGTTCCCTTGCCGTCATACGCACCCGGCATTCCTCTGTATCAAAATACAGCATTTGGTAATTTTTCTGGGATTCACAGTATACAATGTCATCCGGCTTCATCTGCCGGATGCCGCCTCCTGCGACCTTCATCACAATCTGCTCCTCCTCCGTCTTCTTCATCTGTTGGAACACAATCTCCATTGCATGAAAAAATCTCCCCTTATCCAGAGGTTTCACCAGATACTGAAGCGCATCCACCCCGTAAGCTTCCAAGGCATACTCCTTCGACGTTGTAAGAAAAACGATGAACGTGCCGCACTCCTGCCTGCGCAATTCTTCCGCCGCCTCTACCCCGGTCTTTCCCGACATAAATATATCCAAAAGCAAAAGATCCGGGGAATATTCCTTCTCCGTTATCCCCGCCAGAAGCTCTTCCGCACTTCGAAAACGGTCTATCCTGTACTCTTCCATCTCCTTTAACTCCAGATATGCTGTCAAAAAACCTTCAATTATGTCAAGTTCCCTCTCATCATCGTCACAAAGTGCAATGAAATACATCCAGGCGACACTTCCCTTCTAACAAAAACCTCTCTATTCCTCAGAGGTATATTCCTCTATAATCGGCGGAACCTGAGACAGCAGATTATCGATATCCTCAAACATGGCGCTCTTTGTCGTACCGTGTCTTGCAGCCTGATTAATATGCTTGATAACCTCCTGGTACTGACCTTTTACCTGGTCGAAAAAACCGCACAGAATCTGAAGCGCATTCTTAGAATGGTCAATCACCCCGGAAATCTCTGTATGGACATTGACTGCGCCTTCTGCAGACTGCGTAATCTCATCGAACATGTCATAAGTTTTCTGCACTTTCTCAATACTCTCCCCCAGCGCTTCCTGCGAAGTACTGATACTGCTGTTCAAATGCTCTGTACCCTGCTCTACATCCTGAATCCCAGAGTCCACTTCTTTCGTCAAATTCTTAATCTCATCCGCAAGCTTTTTGACCTCTACAGCCACCACCGCAAAACCTTTTCCCTGCTCTCCTGCCCGTGCCGCCTCAATGGAAGCGTTAATGGCAAGGATATTCGTCTGGTCGGCAATCGACACAATCTTGTCTGTACACTGCTTTATCTTCTCCACTGCTTTCTGGAGTTCCACGAATGTTTGTTCCATCTCACTGAAATAGTTCGCCACCTGCATAGAACTGCTCTTAAGTTCCGTCACCTCATTCTGCGCATGCGAAACTGACTGAGCAACCGTATCCTTTACCTGTACAAACCCGCCGGACGCCTGCTCGATGCTCATGAAATTATGCTCAAAATCCAGAAGCTTTTCCTGAAAACTCTCCGTATCTTTCAAAACGGTATCAAAAGAACCGCGAATCTCATTCAACTCCCACAGAGAATCCACTTCCTTCTGGACCATTTCTTTTTCATACTCTTTTAAAGTGTTCATGACATGCACTACAGGATACAGGTTATCCTCATTCTCTGCCGCCATGTCTGCCTCACGTTTATTCCTTTTCCAAAACAGCATTTTCCTCTCCCCCCTTTACTCAAACACCACGCAAGTCATAGATTGGTTCACAAACCGATTGTTGTAATGTTCCCCATAGCCAACAAGACCTGCATGGTTCCCAAGCTTCTCCATATCCTTTAGATATTCCTGCATATAATGGTTCTGGGTAAAGAGCAGGTAACGGAACAGGCAGTTCACGGAAAATACTGCCGATATCTTCGTGAAATCCTGCCGAATTGTCTGAATCGTATTTCTCACGGTTGCCCGATAGTCCCCAAGCTCCAGTAAAACCAAAACGTCCGAGTCATTTACCTGGCGGAAACAAACCAGAGAATCTCCCTTCACTTCTTTGATGGATATGATACAGGTATCATCGCCATTCAATTTTCCAAAAGGATTCTGGAAGGTACGCGTCGTAATCTCCTGTTCTGTCACATGGAGAATCTCCTGGTAAACCTGCTTTGCCGGTCTGCCGTTCAGGGCGCCAAGCACATAATTCGCTTTGTCTGTACGGGACGCGATAAACCGATAGTTCTCCATCTGATGATAAATATTCTCTTTATATGCTTTCACCTTACCACCTTGATTCCTTACCAAAGCGTAGGCGACAGCATCCTCATAGACTTTCCCGTTCGCAGACACTTTGCCGCCGTCTCCGGTACCTCCTACCAGAGAAATATTCCTGCGCTTCAGCACAGAGTAAATTGTGGTCAGCACACAGGCATCGTTGCCTGTACAGAAATCGATGCAGACAGTATCATTCTGAGCTGCCTTGACACTGTTAGCATCCTGCACCAGACGGTCAATATACCTGACAGGCATTACGGATACTTTCTCTAACACATTCGCTGCCACAGTAACTCCATCTGTAAATGCAATCACACCGACTCCTTTCTCCACCACACTTGAATCGTAACACATCCCGATACATCCGATACTCGGGACTCCCGGATATAATTCTTCCAGCTCATTTACATGTCTTTCAAACTGCTCATTGTTGGAAAACAGCATGAGGAGCTGCGGTCTGCTGATACTGCGGACCGCTTCCTTAAGATTTCCACTCTGGCTTTTTCCAAAAATCTGTTTCATTATGTAGTTCCTCTCTTTGCTTGTCGTAATTATATATGCTCAGCCATCTAAAACTAAAACAGCGAATATATTATATGTGATAATCCTATAAATCGTCAATTATTTTTTCTTTTCTGCTAATAATACTTTACATTGACCGTTTTCCCCAGATTCCCGGCACATTCTTTCAGCTGCTCCACCAGGTTCATCCGTACGCTCAAATCAAACGGCAGGTTCGAGTTCTTATGGGCTACATTCATTGCTTTCCCCACAAACAGATTCAATTCTGTGCACTCTTCTATAATTAACTTCGCAAGCTTCGCCGCACCGTTGTCTGCGTCTAATTCGTCAAAAAAAGCTTCGTTAAAATCATCCTGCTCGTATCGTTTCAGAAGCCCGAGCGACTTTCCGATGGTCAGAACGCCTTCTGTCACCAGGTCAAGCCCCTCTATGGCCGCTGTAGGCGGAACTGTTGGATCCGCATAATTTACAGAGGTTACAATCTCTCTCTTTAACACTCTGGACGTGATATTGGCGCTGGTACCGCCGCAGACTACCTTCTTTCCTTCTTGCTTCATGAAGTCCCGAACCACCCGCTCATCGTCCTCCTTATGTGTTGGAGGCCCGGTAAATATATTGACAATCCGGCGTTCAATCACCCTTGCCACGGCAACCGTCGTATCATCCCCCGGTTTATTGCCATACAGATCATCACACAACTGGCTTAACATTGCGGCAAGGCGGGAGGCCGAAAGCGTCTGCTTCGTACATTTCAGAGTGTAATCCGCCATATCCTCCCAAGTCCACCCAAGATTCATCAGCTCTCCCTCTCCTGCCCAAATCACTCCGTCGCTCATCAATACGAAGCAATCCTTAAGTCTGACATGAAAACGGTATTCCCGAATGGATTTTCCTTCGACGACACGCTCTTGATAGGGATAGTTAACAATCTTCCCGTCTCTTACGAATATGCACAGAGGGTTGTCAAATTCCACCAGATATGCCTCACCATTATGAAATATTTGAAGAATACTAAATGTGGCATAGGCCACCTCTCGAACCTTGCAAACCGGCAGTGTCTTGGCAATCGTCTCTACACAGGATTCAATGGCCGCACCCTCAAGGAACATGGTTCCCAGAATCTTTGAGGTGAGAGTCGCCAGTATATTCGCCTTAACCCCGCTTCCCATACCGTCCGCCAGAATCACAATCTGGGAATCCTTAGTCTTTAATATCTCGACCTTATCCCCACACAGCTCTTCCCCATGCTTGTTCAGGCTTTTCCAAGATATATCTACACTCACGCTCATACTATTCTTCCTCTTCAAACAGAATTGAATCCCGAAGTTTGGACAGAGTTACCTTCGTCTCCGCCGTAGTTTCCCCCAATAGCCCGGCAATCTCCTGTGCCACCATCATCTGCTTATCGATAACCTTCTGGGCCATCTCCACAGTCTCAATCTTGAGATTATAATGCTGCTCCTTCGCCTTTTCTTCTTTTGTGATGTCCTGATAGGTCACAAGAACAGATTCCAGACTGTCGATATAGATAATCGTCTCCACCACTTTAAGCTTCACAGTCTCCAGATTCAGCTTCTTGTGAATAATCTGCTGCCTGGTGGTCAGAACTTCGGATATATCCTTGTCGTCAATGAACTCGAAGATGAATCGCTCCAACGCCTCTTCTCTGGATACCCCAAGCATCTCCATGGCTTTCTTGTTACATTCTCGGATCCGCATGTCCTTGCCGATAATCATAATCATGCTGGGAGTCACATCCATGACAATATTCGACATGGATTCCGCCTGAGCAAGGGCATAAGGCAGGCACATGCCAATCTCTGCTTTCTTCTGGAACACAGCAACGGCCTTCGCCCGGCAGGTAGCATACCCACAGGCTCCGCAGTTCAGTTCATCCGCTTGGGTGTATTTGCCCATGGCATGAAGAACCTTCTCCATCTGACTTTCATCGGGCTGTTTATCCACTACACGGCGGTCAGCAAATTCCTTATAGAGCTTTAGAGCGCTGCCGTCAATCCCTTCTGCCTCTTCCCGGCGCTTTACCCGGCTTTCGATATTCATCTTGGCACGAATCAATGACTGCTGCCACTTATCCGAAGCGGGTCCCTTGATACATCCCCCTTCGCACACATTGACCTCGAAAAAACAATCCCGAATCTCGCCCTTTTTAAGCTCTTCAAATAATTCCATACAGTTTTTAAGGCCGTCGATATGTACCTTATAATAGGAATCCTCCTCTGTTCCCGCCAAAACAGACTGAATCACGCCGCCGCTGACAGGATAGAGCCGGTTCACCTTAGGGCTTGGGTTCCCCAAAGGCAGGTCAGTACACTGATGAATGTCGATTCCTTCCGCCTTCCACCACCCGGTAATCTCCTCGAAGGTTAAAATCGCATCGATTGCACCTCTCACTCGCTCGTCTCCGATCGCCTCTTCCTTTTTCGCAATACAAGGTCCTAAAAACACAACCTTAACATCTTCCCCGTAAATGCTCTTGATTAGACGCCCATGAGCCACCATAGGGGATACCACCGGCGCCATCATAGGAACTAAAGAAGGGTAATATTTCTCAATCAAGTCGTTGACACTGGGACAGCATGTGGTGATGATATTCTCCATCTTCCTTTCTTCAAGCAGCCTTGTATACTCCTTAGTGACGAGGGCCGCTCCCTCCGCAGTCTCCCGTACTTCATAGAATCCCAGCCGTTTTAATGCATCCACCACCTGCCCCGGCTTATCATATTCCAGAACGCCCAGATAGGAGGGCGCAATAGAAATAATGGTCCTCATTCCCTGCCGCAGATATCCCTTCACCCGGTCCATGTCGCTTGCAAATGTCTTTGCATTCTGTGGGCAGACCTCCAGACAGTGACCGCAGTTAATACAGTGGTCCTTCATGATATGCGCCTGCTCATTCACCACCGAGATTGCCTTGACCTCACAGTGCCGCACACATTTATAACAATGCTTGCAGCTTGCATCCCTAAAATCGATTACCCGCATCTTCTCGCCTCCAGTATGATTTCTTTCCTAATTATATCAAAACACAAGTACCCTCTCAAGCAATTTTGACAATTTTTACGCTTTTGGGCATGCAACTGAACGATTGGCGCCAAACCCGAAAAAGGAGCCAGCCACTGGCTGCCTCTGCAGCATGCTCTGATAAAAATAAGAAATAGCACCCCTGCTCTGGCAAAGTAAGGTGCTATCTCTATCAATCACTTATTATCTCTTAATCCCTAATTCACAGACCTCTTCACATAACTGGTATGCAGTGTCTCATGTGCCTTATGGCTTCCCGGTGCGCCCAGATATTCCTCATAGAGCTTCTTAATCTCCGGATTCTCATGAGACTTACGGATTGTCTTCGCCGCATCATTGCGGTAAAGTACGCCTGCCCGTATACCGCGAACATCCGTAAAGTTACGAACATCGCCGGATACCTGCGGCTGTCCGCCTCCATTGACACATCCGCCCGGACATCCCATTATCTCGATGAAATGATAGCAAGCCTCCCCTGACTTCACCTTGTTAAGCAGCTCTCTGGCATTGCCAAGACCGGATGCAACGGCAACCTTCACATCCATACCCGCCACATTATAGGAAGCCTCTTTGATTCCTTCTGTTCCCCGAACATCCGTAAACTCCAGATTAGCAAGCTCTTCGCCTGTCAGCGTCTCTACGGCAGTACGCAGCGCCGCTTCCATAACACCGCCGGTAGCCCCAAAGATTACGCCCGCACCTGTGGACTCGCCCATAGGATTGTCAAATTCTTCATCCGGCAGCGCTGTAAATTCAATGCCGCAGCGTTTGATTAACCTTGCAAGCTCCCTCGTGGTAATTGCAATATCCACGTCCGGAACGCCTGCCGCGCTCTGGTCCGCTCTTCCAATCTCAAACTTCTTCGCTGTACATGGCATCACACTGACAGAGACTATCTTCTTCGGGTCAATGCCTTCCTTCTCGGCAAAATAAGTTTTCAACATTGCGCCAAACATCTGCTGAGGCGACTTACAGGTTGAAAGATTCTCCGTCATATCCGGGAAATAGTGCTCGCAGTATTTAATCCACCCCGGTGAACAGGAGGTAATCATGGGCAGTACGCCGCCGTTCTTAACCCTGTCAAGCAATTCGTTCGCCTCTTCCATAATTGTAAGGTCCGCCGCCCAGTCCGTATCGAATACCTTATCGAATCCGATTCTGCGCAATGCCGCCGCCATCTTTCCTTCTACATCTGTTCCCATAGGATATCCAAACTCTTCGCCAAGCCCTGCCCGGACAGACGGCGCTGTCTGTACCACCACATATTTTTCCGGATCCGCAATGGCTTCGATAATCTGTCTGGTATAATCCTTCTCATACAAAGCTCCCGTCGGACAGACTGCGATACACTGACCGCAGGATACGCAGCTCGTCTCCCCAAGGCCCATCTGGAATGCAGAACCAATCATAGTAGCAAATCCCCGGTTATTCGGTCCAATGACGCCGATTCCCTGTGTCTTCTCACAGACGGCCACACAACGGCGGCATAAGATACATTTATTGTTGTCACGAATCATATGAGCAGCGGAATCATCCAGCTCATAATGGTTCATCTCACCCTCATAGAAATCTTCATCCTCCACGCCATACTCATGGCACAACTGCTGCAGTTCACAGTTGCCGCTTCTCACACATGACAGACATTTCTTATCATGATTGGACAGGAGAAGCTGCAAAGTCTTCTTTCTGGACTCAATCAGCTTCGGAGTATTGGTGTATACCTCCATCCCTTCGTTGACCGGGTGTACACAGGCAGCCACCAGATTTCTGGCTCCCTTTACTTCGACTACACACATACGGCATGCGCCGATCTCATTGATTTCCTTCAGATAACAAAGCGTTGGTATCTTGATTCCTGCAAGGTGCGCTGCTTCAAGGATCGTAGAGCCTAAAGGAGCGGATACATCAAGACCATTGATTTTAAGATTAATATTTTCCATATTCTCCATCCTCCATTACTCTTTATAGATAGCGCCGAAACGACATTTTTCCATACATGCACCACATTTTACACACTTATCCTGATTAATTACATGAGGTTCTCTTACAGAGCCTGTGATCGCGTCATTCGGACAAGTCCTTGCGCACAAGGTACAGCCCTTACATTTGTCTGCGTCAATCTTGTAAGAAAGAAGGGCTTTACATACGCCGGCCGGACATTTCTTGTCAACAATATGTGCTATGTATTCATCCTTAAAGTAACGCAGGGTAGAAAGTACCGGGTTCGGAGCCGTCTGTCCTAGCGCGCACAGAGAATTGGACTTCAGATGTGCCGCCAAATCCTCCAGCTTATCCAAGTCTTCCATGGTTCCCTGTCCATTGGTAATCTTCTCTAAAATCTCCAGCATACGCCGGGTTCCAATACGGCATGGCGTACATTTTCCACAGGATTCGTCTACCGTAAATTCTAGGAAAAATTTCGCAATATCCACCATACAGGTATCTTCATCCATAACAATCAATCCGCCGGAGCCCATCATAGAGCCGATGGCAATCAGGTTGTCATAATCAATGGGCACGTCAAAATGCTCTGCCGGAATACAGCCTCCGGACGGGCCTCCGGTCTGAGCCGCCTTAAACTTCTTGCCGTTCGGGATCCCGCCGCCAATCTCCTCTACGATTTCACGCAGCGTCGTTCCCATTGGAATCTCTACAAGTCCCGTATTCTTTACTTTACCGCCAAGTGCGAATACCTTCGTCCCCTTTGACTTCTCTGTTCCCATAGCCGCGAACCAGCCGGCGCCATTTAAAATAATCTGCGGAATATTCGCCAGAGTCTCTACATTATTCAATATGGTCGGCTTCTGGAATAATCCCTTAAGCGCCGGGAACGGAGGACGTGGGCGGGGCTCTCCTCTGTTGCCCTCGATGGACGTCATAAGCGCAGTCTCCTCACCACAGACGAATGCGCCTGCACCCAGACGAAGCTCAATGTCAAAATCAAATCCTGTATCGAAAATATTCTTTCCAAGCAAACCATACTCCCTTGCCTGTCCAATGGCAATATTCAGACGCTCCACTGCGATGGGATACTCGGCACGTACATAGATGTATCCTTGAGACGCTCCGATAGCATAGCCTGCGATTGCCATTGCCTCTAATACTACATGGGGGTCGCCCTCCAGTACGGAACGGTCCATAAACGCGCCCGGGTCGCCTTCATCAGCATTACAGCACACATACTTCTGGTCCGCCTGATTCGCTGCCGCAAACTTCCATTTTAATCCGGTGGGGAAACCTGCGCCTCCACGTCCGCGAAGCCCGCTGTCTAAGATAATCTGAATGACCTCTTCCGGCTTCTTTGTGGTCAGCACCGTACCCAACGCCTCATATCCGCGGGTTCCGATATATTCCTCAATATTCTCCGGATTAATAGCTCCGCAGTTACGCAGCGCAACTCTGTGCTGCTTCTTATAAAACTGTGTCTCCTGCAAAGGCAGTATCTCATTATTCCCTTTGACTGTCTCATCATATAAGAGACGCTCTACTACATTCCCCTTCAATAAATGTTCAGACACAATCTCCGGTATATCCTCTTCCTTCACCATCGCATAGAAAGCGCCTTCCGGATATACAATCATAATCGGCCCTAACGCACACAAGCCAAAACAGCCGGTCTTTACGATACCGACTTCATTCTCCAGTCCATTTCTCTTAATCTCTTCTTCAAGTTTTTCTCTAATCTTCTGGCTGCCGGAGGAAGTACACCCTGTTCCACCGCATACCAAAACATGCAGACGGTATTTAGAGCCTGTCTTCTCCTTGTTTCCAGAACGGATGTCGATTTCCCCTTGATTTCTTTCTCTTATCGCTTTTAATTCTTCCAGAGATTTCATTCTATC
>CATLIP010000082.1 GCA_949957035.1 uncultured Lachnospiraceae bacterium | reverse complement strand
ATATTGTCATATCTTCCTTCTAAAAAGGGCAGATAGCTCCATTATCTGCCCTTTCCATGTTAATCCTTCTTAAACTTTCGCAATATACTCGAATGGCAAAGGAACAATCTTTCCTGGTGTCTGAATCTCTACCAACTGCTCCAGAGTTGCCCTTACAATCTGCGTCTGCTGTTCTACGTTATGCGGTCCACCTGCATTCGCGCCCATCGGAACGAGCGGAGCTACCGCACGAGGAGTACCGGTCTGACGAACAACCGGTGGAAGAGCTGCAATAATAATTGTAGGAATTCCAGCTTCTTCAATCGCTCTCTGCACCAATACTGCAGAGCGGTGGCAGGTTCCTCAGCCAGCTGTGAGGATAACTGCATCTACATCCTCTTCTTTAAACATCTGTGCGATCGCCGGTCCAGTCTCACCTTTGAACTTCTCCTGGTTTCCGCCGCCGCCCATGAATCCTGCATGTACAGGAGCACAAGCCCTAATAAATCCTTCTGCTGCAAGTTCATGAATTCTATCAATCGGGAACATGCAGTTGATGTCTTTATTAACATCACTGTTATCATATCCGCCGTGGGATACCATCAACTCGCTAGATGGTGTGGTGTTCTCTATCTTTCTCCATGTGAAATCTCCGGCAAGATTAAATCTTTCCTGATCTTTCTTATGAACGCCTGCTGCCGTAGCAAGAGCAATGGACATATCCTTCAGCTCTTTTGTTACAGGTGTCCATACAGACGGTGGAGTAATAGGAACGAATATCTCTGATTGTAAACCTTTAACAACCGTTAAACTCATTTTTAGACCTCCTCATTATCCAAACGCTTACGCATCTCTTCTTGTTTGCGCCGTTCTTTTTCAATGTTACTGACGTACTTGTCATTTATCTCTGGTCCTAACTGTTCCGGAAAGCTCATGCGAAAGCCAACTTCCTGTCCGACCTTGGGTTCTGTGTCACAGATAAACATACGCTTTGGCGCTTTAAAAAAACCAAGACGTCCCTTCAGGTCTATACTTATACTGCAATCATCAACATCCACAATAACACCTTCCATATAAATGACCTTGTCGCCATATTTCAAACGTTCGTCATTCATTCTTCAACCAACACCTGATTAATCGTATTTCTCTTTACGCTTCTGGCTCATCGGCAAGGACTGCTCATTCTCTTCCAGAGCAATCTTCCTACCGTATGCAGCTTCAATCAGCTCAACGTTTGAAGACTTAACGTTTGGATTCCACTTCTTCTCAGCAGCCTTTACATCTTCTCCTGCCATAGCCGTCTTGAGCATAGCAATCGCACGTACTGCATCCTCCGGACAAAGTGTATTACATCCAAGTACCTCATTCTCAATACCGGATTCGGACTTGTTGTTATCAACCATGTACTGCATGTACTTGTTACCAACAACGAGCGCTCCCTGAACTGCACAGTAGGACATACCTACTACCGGGATTCCTCTCATACCGATCTGCTCGATATGGCTTGCGAAGTCGATGTGGTTATTTCCAAAGCCTTCTGTTGTAACGAAAGCTCCGTCTGCGTCCATCATCTCTACGGTGTGTCCTACACGTTTGGATACATAGAACTTCTCTGCATTAATCTGTGGTGAACCAACAAATACAACACCGCACAGGTCAACTTCCTCATCATGAAGAGCTTCAAGAACCAATGGCTCTCTCCAGTAATGTCTGGACATCTCTTTTGATGCAGGTCCGATACATGTCAGGGCATGAATACATCCGTCAAGAACCTCAAGCGGAGATACGCATACCGGAACATTTCCTAAATCAACGTTCGCCCTTGCGCCAAGTACTCCTACAGGCTCTACAGGAAGGATAAAGTTATCATGCATAGCTCCCTGTCCCATAATCTCTTTTACGATTACGACTTTCTTCTTGCCTGGACGGCGAACCTGTTTCAATTCCTGCGTCTCTGCTACAAGACTGTCGTCAAGCTTCTTCATAGCCTCGCGGATTTCCTGCGTAATAACATCAAATGCCGTATGCGCAGCCATAGGTCCGCGACGCTCCATATTGGTCTTCTCCTGGATTACAATATTACCTTTGATGAAGATTTCACCCTTATCCGGACATCCTGGACGTCCCCACATAATGTTCTCATCTAAATATCCCTCGGAGGAACCGAACTCACCAATCTGAACTCCGCCTTCATCTACACCAGTCAGCATCATAACAACGCCGTCGAGAACTCTCGTAACACCGCATCCGATATCATCGTCGCCCTCTTTTGTAGCGATCGGCTGAACGTCCATAATCGTCTCTGAATAAGTATGGTACAAATCCGGAGTAATGATCTCCAAATGGAAATCTTTAACAAGTTCCTGGTTGTCAATTACTTCTGCTTCGATTCCCTCACGGATGTAAAGAGTCGTACCTTCAATCTTTGTCTCCGGTCCTCTCTTAACTTCTGCGATCTTAAAATGCTTTCTTGTTAAAGTCCTTACAACCTTCTCTTCTTCTACCTTGCTGTCAGCTGCCGCTCCTGCTGCCACAACCGCTTCTGCCGCTGCCGGCGCTGCCGCCGCACTTCCGCCGCCAAGCGCTCCCACCGGAATCTCAAGGTCAATATCTTTTCCTTCTCCGATGTGGATCTTCAAAATTCCACCTGCTGTCGGTGCTGCCGCTGGCGCTGCTGCCACCGGTGCCGGCGCTGCTTCTTCAACTGCTTCCTCAACTACAGGTGCACTCGGCGCTTTTGCGCCTTCTACAACGTCTGCAGTCAGTGGGCAGAGAGAATCACACGTTTTTGTAAGTTTTGCTCCCAGAACTTCCTCAATAGTAAGGCAGCCGTCAAGATTCAATAATCCTGAATCTACCAAATCATCAAAGATTGCCGGATCTTCCAGATTCGCCGGTTCGATTGTAATGCCGCCCTCGGCTCTACAACATAATACCGCTGGATCATGAGCATGAGCTTTCGCTGTTTCAGCTGTGATTGACATATTGTTTTCCCTCCTTAATTTGGTCCACGCGTCCCTCTTGCGGTCCGCTCAGATAATTACCGCCCGATTCAGCGCGCCCTTCGCACACCTCACAGGCCGCCGTGACATTCACGGCATAAAATGTATATAACAATTACATGCAATGTGGAGAGTACCTCTCTATCCCCAAGGCAAAAGAATCGGGGGTCCCTTGCCTTTATCGCCTGCAATAGCAATACCGCTTTTATCAATACAAAATATTATTTGCCGTTCGGGAGCTGGTCTACCTGCTTAGAAACTCTTAATGTTCTATAAAGCGCATGACCAACCGTCCTCATTACATGGTCAGTCTGATGGAATACTTTCAGTCCCATCTTCGGGCCGGATGCCATAACCGTATTGGAACAGTCGGAGCAGTTGCCGATAATGATATATTCACACTTATCCTTCTTAAACTGCATATTGTTCTTAACCTGTCCCGGACAGTTCCCCGGTCTTAAACACTTAAGAGGTGCGCCCGGCTTATTCTCGATTGCCTGTTTACATCTGCATACGGATACTACCTTGCCATTCATCTTCTCTGCAATCTCGCGCATACGCTCTTCACTTCCACCGCATGCACATACAAGAAGTCCTACATTGGCTCCGTGAAGATCCGGGAACTCAATCGTAACAAGGATACCGCCTGTCGTCTTCGTAATCGGCGCGTCAAGCTCCGTTGACTTTCCGGTAAAGGCTCCGCCCATAATAATCTCGCCGTATACGCCGTCGATACCGCCTGCTTTCTCAATCAACTCGCCAACGCTTACGCCCACCGGAACATCCATGAATACATGCGCCTGATTGCCTCCGTTAATCTTGCCGCGTACCGTTAAGTTCTTGGTAATACATGGCTTCTTCTCGTCAATTGCTTCCGCAATCTTCGCTGCCGTCTCAAGATTCACAACAACAGACCTTGCGGCTGACGGGAGCTGCATCGTCGTAAGGTTCACGCCCAGACATTCTCTCACTACCGCACGGTCCTCGCCCATCGGGTAGATATCCGGCAGAAGGTGGATAGAAATCTCATCCTCGCCTGCAATCGCTTTCCTCAGGATCTCGATTGCCTTCTCGTTCTTCTTCTTGATTGCAAATATGGCCTTGTCCGCATGGGTAATCTCCATACAGTACTTCACGCCGCGCACAACCTTGTCGCACTGTTCTTCAATCTGTCTGATATTATGCTCAAGGCCCGGCTCGCACTCGGCGGCATTGATCAGTATATAACTGTGCTCCAGCTTAAAGTCTGCCGGAAGTTCCGGATTAATCTCCGGATCAAGCTCCGCCATCTCCGTCTCAGCCAGATTGATGCCAAGCTTCACTCCTGTCGGGAATCCGGCGCCGCCCATACCAACGATTCCGGCTTCTTTCACCATGGCAAGCTTATCGTTCTCGTCCTCTACCTCAATCGGGACAAACTCATCCTTCTGCTCTTCGTCCGGTCTGATGATGATTCTGTCTTCCAGCACTTCTTCCACTACGCCGTATACGCTGGAAAAAATGTTAGCCCCGAGGCCTGTCGGTGTCGCAATCTTCGTACCTTTTTTTACTTCGTCCCCAGCTTTTACGATTGCCGCGCAAGGCGCGCCGACATGCTGACGTAACAAAATCTGTACATTTCCCATTGCTATCCTTCTCCTTTTTTGATTAAATTATAAGTAAAAAACAAAACTTCACAGTTCGTCTACTTACTTCCTGCTGCTGCGCAATCTATAAATAACATCTATAAATGATATCTTCTGGCGAGGGCATGTGGGAATCGAACCCACCCGGGACGCTCTTAACGCCCCACACTGGTTTTGAAGACCAGGAGGCACACCAGTCACCCAACTACCCCCATATATATTCTCTCATGTGCTTTAACCATAGCATAATTTTCGTTTAATTTCAACACTTTTTTTATATTTTTATAACCTCAAAAAACCATTGACTTTTCAAGGTTTTTCGTACATAATATGTATAAGAAATTGAACGGCATACTAGAACGCAGTCTAATTTTTATTTTGCTGTCGTTTATAGTGGATTTTTTTCCGGTATGTTGTAATACATTTTTCAAAAGCACGAAAAAGTAAGGGGACTTTTGAAGTGTTTTTATAGTAAATTTATAGTTTCTATCTATAAATATTTAATTTTCCTATAGGAGGTACAAGAATTATGGAATTGAAAGCTAATGTTAATTTCGGTCGTTTCGAAAGTGCATTGCAGGTAGTTGACTCCCACACTGTCGGAGAGTTCTGCCGTATCGTCATTGGTGGTTTTCCGGAGCCGGAAGGCAGCACCATGATTGAGAAGAAAAAGTGGATGGAGGAGAACTACGATCAGGTTCGTACCGCTCTGATGTTCGAGCCTCGCGGACACCACGACATGTTCGGCGCTTTCCTGTGCGAGCCGGTGAACAAGGAAGCTGACTTCGGCGTTATGTTCATGGACACAGGCGGATACCTGAACATGTGCGGACACTGTACAATCGGTGCGGTTACAGTTGCGATTGAAGCAGGTCTGGTAGAGTCTAAGGAAGGGGAGAATGAGGTTGTTCTGGACGCTCCTGCCGGATTAATTCGTACGACCGCTATTGTAAAGGAAGGAAAGGTAGAGAGCGTGACCCTGACCAACGTACCTGCTTTCGTTTACAAAGAGAACCAGAAAGTGACTATCGACGGGAAAGAGATTGAATTTACGATTTCCTTCGGCGGAAGCTTCTTCGCACTTGTAGATACTACGAAGCTTGACATCGGAGAGATTAACCCTAAGACGGTTCCGGCATATGCAGAACTGGGTATGAAGATGCTTGAGATCATCAACAGAGACATCCCGATTCAGCATCCGCTGCTCGACATCACTTCTGTTGATTTGGTTGAGTTCTATGGTCCTACACCGAACCCGGACAAAGCAAACATGAGGAATGTGGTTATCTTCGGCGATGCTATGGCTGACCGTTCACCTTGCGGAACCGGTACAAGCGCAAAACTTGCTACCCTTCATCACTGGGGTGAGATCAAAGTAGGCGAGGAATTCATCTATGAGAGCTTTATCGGCACACGCTTCAAGGGCGTAATCAAGGAGACAACAAAGGTAGAAGATTATGACGCAGTTATCCCGATGATTACCGGAAGCTGCTACCTGACAGGCGTTGCGACATACCTCATTGATCCGACCGATCCGTTGAAGTATGGTTTCCAGGTAGGTTAATTTACATATTAAGATTTATATAATTAAGATTTAATAATTAAGATGCGTATTAGTTTTGCATTTTACGACAAGATGTGATATACTGCAATAAGCAAAGAAGCGGGTTACAACAATAATCCGCTTCTCTTCTTATACATTAATTATTCAACTATGGCATGGTCCCCTGACTGCATGTCGAAAAAGGAAAGGAATGATGCCAATGCCACGTAAAAGGCGATCAACGAAAAGCCGCATTGTAAAAGCCGCATGGAACCTGTTCTACAAGAACGGATATGACAATACCACAGTAGAGGATATTATTACAGCGTCCAAGACATCCAAAGGAACATTTTACCATTATTTTAAGGGGAAGGAGGCGCTGCTCAACTCACTCTCGGATTTGTTCGACCAGAAGTATGAGGAACTGTATACCGTAGTCGCTCCGGATATGTCGGCCTACGACAAGATGCTGTTTTTGAACCACGAATTGTTCTATATGATTGAAACAAGCGTTGATATTACCCTCCTTGCCTTCCTCTATTCTTCACAGCTTACGACGAAAGACAAAAAGTCGCTGTCAGACCACAAGCGATTTTATTTCAAATGGATTTCAGAGATTATTGATGATGCCCTGGGAAGCGGGGAATTCAGCAATACCAGCACAACCGAAGAACTGATGAACATCTATGCTATGTACGAGCGGGCATTGCTCTATGACTGGGCCCTCTTCAAAGGGAAGTTTTCACTTACAAAATACAGCGACAAACTGCTGCCGCATGTATTGGATATGTTTGTTAAAGGAGTTTAGTTATGGATGTTACACCTTAAAAGACAGGTACGTTTACACATACCTGTCTTTTTCTGCGTCGTATTCTCCTGCAGGACTGTTGAGGCAGGTACTATACCATGCACTCGTGCATCTCTTCTTCCTCGATTCCTGCCTTGCGCATCATCTCCACAATCTGCTCCCGCTCTTCAAGCGCCGCGCACCAGGACAATCCGCACCCGGCCGAAATTGCCCTTGGGACGGGAATGATACGTCCCGGAACCTGATATTCCTTACACGCCTTCTCCATCGCCATCGCATCCGCAGTCGTGTGGAATGTCACGACTAATTTTAATTCTTTTTTCCTCATGTCTACTCAATCACCACTTCAAAATATCCGTCCTTCTCGCTGGCAGTTGATTTCTTACCGTGATCCTTTGCGTATTTCTCCACATTCATCTTCTGATGAGGCTCTGTCACCAGTATCTTGACTGGTCCGGACGCGCTTTTCAGCGCCTCCGCGGTCAGCATCAACGGTTCCGGACAAGAAAGGCCTCTTGCATCTACTTCCTTCATATTATTACCTTCTTTCATAGAATACTATGTATTGTTCTCAATTTCAATCCTTTTTTATTGTCCCCACATCCAATTTAAGACATCCCTGCATGTCTTTTATTTTGCTTCATCCCTCTTACACGTAAATGCGATTACAAAACATACGAGAATGCACACAATACATGCCACCTTCCCGTGAGGCGGTACTGCGCCTGCCACCAGTTCCTTCGTCTCTGCATTCATGGCCGTGCCGCTTGCCGCAAGCCCCAGATTGTGACACAGAGCCGCACCTACGAACATTCCCATCACCGTCACGGCTGAGTCAGAGGAGCCTTGCCCTGCAAGAATCAACTGACGCAGCGGGCATCCACCAGCCAATGTGGCCGCAAATCCTACGGTATACATGCCCAGGATATTCCACAAATGGTCAGAATGCGCAATGATTCCCGGCGTATTGAATCCTACCACAAAACGGCTGGTAGCAATGTTAAATACCAGCATCACTACGAACAAGCCTGCAATCACACTGAACAAATCGAAGTTCTTCATCAGAATGACGTCGCGGATACTTCCTGCGAAGCACATTCTGGACTTCTGTGCGACCGCTCCGAATACCAAACCGCCTATCAATGACGCAATCAGCGGCGCATGCATGCTTCCCGGTCCTGCCTCACTGGCCTTTAAGACGGATGAGAACAGTGCAAGAATCAGGATTCCCACCATCATTGCCGGAAGCATGGTTCCGCCCACTTTATTTACAGCATGCGCCCTGCCAAGACTGAAACCTTTCTTCAGGGCGAACACGCCTGTTCCTACTCCAAGGATAAATCCTATCAACGCAACCCATGCATTCAAATCGCCGGCCGACATACGAATCACCATACGCAGCGGGCATCCCAAGAATACGAGAGATCCGATTACGATAATCATTCCCAGGATGAAGCGAATCATCGGTGATGAGCCTCCTGTGGAACGATACTCCTTTGTTGCGACAGAGATTGCAAATGCTCCCAGTACCAGACCGATAATTTCCGGCCTTGCATACTGTACTACCTCTGCCTGATGCATACCAAGCGCCCCGGCGGTATCACGGATAAAACATGCGATACAGAACGCCATGTTCGCCGGATTGCCCATGAATGCGAGACATGCCGCTACAAGTCCGCAGATTACACCGGCTAACGCCAGTTTTTTCTTTGAATCAGATAAATTCATCTTAGTTCCTCCTAAAACCTTTCTTTTGTGCCAGCAATCATCCTCATACAGCATTTTCTAGTCACGCTCTATGATTCCTCATCCCTGGCTAGTGTGCTGACCGCATTATATCTGGCAAAACTCCGCAGGATATTCGTTCATCTGCAAGGCGGATTTTCGACGGCGTAGCGGTGGCTACGGTTAGAAAATCCAACGCGGCAGATGGGCGAATAGGCAAGGAGGTTTGCCTGAATATAATACGGTCAGCGCACTAGTTCCTGGACAGCCTTTATTGCCGTGTCCACTTCTTCATCCGTGTTAAAATGTGAGAAGCTGAATCTCACAGCCCCCTGTTCCACCGTCCCGAGCGCCTCGTGCATAAGCGGTGCGCAATGCCCTCCTGACCTTGTAGAAATTCCATATTCTGTAAGAAGCTCATCACTCACTTCTGAAGAATCATAATCCCCGATATTCAGCGTCACGATTGCACAGCGGTTCATTGTGCTAAAATCCCCATATACCGTCACATTTTCAATATCCTTGACGCCTTCATAAAACCTCTGCATCAATTCCTGCTCCCTAGAACGGATCTTGTCCATCCCGTACTTCTCGATATATGCAAGCGCCGCATGAAGCCCGGCAATCCCATGTCCGTTCAGCGTTCCTGCCTCCAATGCCGTAGGCATCTGAGCCGGCTGCGTCTTACTGTAAGTCTGGACGCCGGTCCCCCCTGCCTTCAGGGAACGTACCTTCACGCCTTCCCGCACATACATGCCGCCTGTACCCTGAGGTCCTAACAGACCCTTATGCCCGGTGAAGCAGAGCACGTCTATCTTCATCTCCTCTACGTCAATCGGAAAAACGCCCGCCGTCTGGGACGCATCCACCACGAACAAGATTCCTTTCTTGCGCGCAAATTCGCCAATCGGCTTCAAATCCACATAATTCCCCGTCAGATTTGAGCCGTTGGTACACACGATTACCTTCGTCTCTGGCCTGACCGCTTTCTTGATATCCTCGATATCAAAGTTCCCCTTCTCGTCACTCTTCACGATTGTAAGGCTTGTCCCCCTTGTCTCCAAATCGTAAAGGGGGCGAAGTACCGAATTATGCTCCAACATGGTCGTAATCACATGGTCCCCCGGCTCCAAAAGCCCGCGGAGCGCAATATTCAGGCTTTCTGTCGAATTGCAGG
>CATLIP010000081.1 GCA_949957035.1 uncultured Lachnospiraceae bacterium | reverse complement strand
GCTCTATGACAAGAAGCAGTACCATGAGGCGGCCGGACATTGGAAACTGTCCTGCGAAGAAAACAACCGATACGCTATGACCTTTAGAAACCTTGCAATCGCGTGCTACAACAAGGAGCATGACCCTTCCAAGGCTCTGGAATATATGAAGCACGCTCTTGCACTGGAACCAGAACATCCACGTTTTCTATTGGAATATGACCAGCTTGCCGCCAGAAACCGGCTTCCTGTCGAAGAACGGCTGCACAGCATGAATGAACATGCAGAAATCCTTAATAAACGTGATGTACTTTATCTTGGATACATTACCCTGCTAAACGATACCGGGCAGTACGAAAAAGCGCTTTCCTGCCTCTCAAACCATACCTTCCATCCATGGGAAGGCGGCGAGGGGAAAGTCAGCGGACAATACCGTTACGCCTTGACCGAAAAAGCGCTGCTTCAAATGGAACAGGGAAACTACCGAACTGCAATCGACCTTCTCACCCAAACCTTCACCTATCCGGAGCGCTTAGGAGAGGGAAAACTGCCCAATGTTCAGGACAACATCGCCCAATACTATATTGGACTGTGCCACCGAAAACTGGGAAATGAAGAAGAAGCCCTCGCTTATCTTGAAAAAGCTTCTGTCGGTTTAGACTCGCCCTCCATTGCCCTCTACTACAACGACCAGCCCTCCGACACCATCCTGTATCAAGGTCTGGCAAACGAGGCGTTAGGCCGCAAAGACAAGGCTCTGAAAGCCTACCACCAATTAAAGGCCTTTGGAGAAAAACACATATTTGACCGGGTATCCTACGATTATTTCGCCGTATCCCTTCCAGAACTGGAAGTCTTCCCCTTAAGCATCCAGGAACGGAACGAAATCTACTGCAGATACCTCATAGCCTTAAGCGAAATCGGCCTGAAAAATTACGAGAAAGCCAACAAAACCCTGAACTCCATCCTCCAACAGAATCCGGAGCACCAGGGAGCGCTTCAGCATCAACGTATGCTGCAAAAACTTACGTCACAATAAGACTTTCTTCTAAACATTTACACATAAAATCTTCGTACGGGGACGGTCGAAAGCGGCCGCCCCCGTACGAAGAATCCTATCGAACCTCTGTAAGCTTCTTCATATCTTCTTTCAAATGCTCATAAATACTCTTATATAGCCTGAAATACTCATTATACTTCTTGTGATTCTCTTCATTCGGCATAATCTTCTCATCCAGTACCTGCCACTTCTTCACTTCCTCATAAGTCAGAAGCCCCGTCCCGATACCTGCAAGCATGACGTCTCCCATGTTCGCCTCCACATCATAGATTGGGCAAACCACCGGATAACCTGTGACGTCTGCAAAAATCTGTCTCCACACCTTGGACTTGGTCACACCGCCCGCAATCAGGATGTACTCTCCTAAGTCCTCACCGGTTGCTTCCATAGCGTCGCGCAGGCAATAGGCAACCGCCTCCAAAAACGCCCGATACAGATGTCCCTTCGTATGTGTCAGCGACAGCCCGACAATCGTCCCCTTCGCGTCAGAATCCCACACAGGGCTCCGCTCTCCCATAAAATACGGAAGCACTACAAGTCCTTCGCTTCCCGCCGGTATCTGTTCTGCCTGACCATTCAACACGTCATACATATTCGGTCCGCCGTTCTTCTGGTTCTCAATCTCCCATTGGCACAGCGTATTGCGGAACCATTTTACAATAGCGCCCGCCGTATTCCCGCCTGCAAAATAGTAAGACAGGTTCTTGGCGTCATAAAGATAAGGCCATATAATCAAACCTTTTCCCTTGACCGGCTTATCCGAAATCAACGCCGCGCACATGGACGTACCAATAGCAGCCGCATACACGCCGGACTCGAATACACCTAAGCCAATATTCGCCGCTCCGCAGTCAATACCGCTTGCAATCACCGGAAGCCCTTCCCACAGACCAAGTTCTTCCGCATTTTCCTTCGTCATACCGCCAACAATATCCGTAGACTCCACAATGCGCCCGGGCATCATAGACATAGGGATTCCCATAGCATCCATCAACTCTTCTGACCAGCTTCGCGTATTCATATCAAAGATACCGCCTATGTTTCCCGCAGAAGAATAATCGATTGCCACTTCCCCTGTCAATTTATAGATTACATAATCATTGGGAGGAAGGAATAGCTTCGTCTTCGCCCAATTCTCTGGCTCATGGTTCTTCATCCAGAGAATCTTGGTGTATCCATAGTAAGGGTCGGCTCCATTATGAGTAATCTGGAGCAGCTTCTCTTCTCCGATATTCTTAAGAACCCATTCTGTCTCTTCCTTTGCTCTTCTATCCATCCATATCATACATGGACGAACAGGCCGCATCTCTTCGTCAAGCGGTATTCCGGAGCCGCCATACAATCCGCTGATTGCGATTCCTTTTATATCCCCGCTGACAACGCCCGCCTCCTTTGCCTTGGCCACTGTATTGCGAATAGAAGCCTTGGTCGCCTCATACCATACGTCCGGCCACTGCTCCGCCCACAACGGCTTCGGAGTCAGGACGTCATATTCCTGTAAATCCTGTGCTATCAGCTTTCCTTCTGTATCCATCAATACCGTCTTCGTACCGGATGTACCAATGTCTGTTCCCAGTAAATAGTTCATGGTTGTCCCCCTTTCTTATCATCAATCTGTTCCACAGATTGATATCGAAATGTTTTCCGTCTGCAGTTACTTTCATTCATTTGGCTTTTATTTTAGAAATTAGTTTTATAAAATATATTTATATAATAAAACATAGATAAAGTTTTGTCAATCTATATTTTCAAATAATTAAATTTGCAGCATTATAATATATACGAAAAAGGCAAGACAGAGAATACGCGTTCTCTGTCTTGCCTTTCTTTTCTATTTTAAATATATAGAAACTCTATATGTTCTCCAAAAATTCATCAATGTAGAACAACGCCGCTCCTGCCGCAGAAGCCTCCACTTTATACCGGCACTCAACCAGATAGTCTCTTGCCCGGTCTCCAAATGGGTTCCTCGCATCCACGCGCTCACAGATATCATCCATATATTTTCCCGCGTAAGCGCCAATATATCCGCCCAAAATCACCATACCGTCAAACAACATCCGAACATTGTGAATCGCACACGCCAGATGATTCAAATACTCATCCCATAACTTTCCCGCCGTCTCGTCTCCATCGTCAAGTACCCGGAAAAATTCCTCCAGATTGCCGTCTGTATAGGCCGTCAGCTTTCCCGCCTTGCACACGGTATCGAAACAGCCGCGCCTGCCGCAGTAGCAGAGCTCTCCCCCCTCCGGCACCACCGCCAAATGTCCAATCTCTCCTCCCTTATGCGTATTTCCCTCATAAATGGCATCGTCAATAATCACTGAACCGCCCACACTATTGCTTAAGCTGATATAAAACGCATTCTGAAATTCCCGATTGGTCCAGGTTTCCCGATAGCCCGCCGCATAAGAATCATGAACCAGACGGTTGCGATAAGGCACATATGCCGCTATCTCATCCCGCCTCTTCTTTGCAAAATTTAACGCCATACCGTACTTAATATATTCCCCGTCGTCGGAAATTAAACTCTGTACAGAGATTCCGACCCCCAGCAGATTCTCATCCTCAATCTCGGCTTCTTTCTTCACACATTCCACGACTTCTCCGATTTCACGAAGATATGCGTCATTTTCCAAGTCAAAATCACTGCGCCGTCTCTCCATGCTTATAATATCACCGGATAGATTCACTGCTACAGCAGTGATATGATTCGCCGTTATGTCTACCCCAATCGCCATCCTTGCATTCTTTATATACGAAAATGCAGTTGCATTCCGCCCTCCTGTATTCTTAATCTTTCCTGACGTATCTATCAGCCCATGTTTTTTCAAAAATTCCAGGTTGGAAGTTACCGTTGGCAGACTCAGCTGCATATCCACGACAATCTCCTGCTTCGAGACAGACCCGCGCTCCCTGATGTAGTTATAGATTATCTGTCTGTTTTTCGTCTTAATCTCATTAGCGCTTATCTTTTCCGTACTCATCCTATTTCCCATCCTATTTTTTTATCATTTTCATTCCTTCAAAATAAATATGAAGCAGCTCCTCAAATGATTGGATTGTCTTATAATCCCCTTCCACATCACCAAATCCATATGCAGCATATATCATCGGAATATCCGCCTTTTGGCAGGCATCCGCATCCCCTTGCGTATCGCCTACATATACTGCATTATGAATTTCATTGCGCTCCATGATAATCCGGATATTCTCCCCCTTTAATTTTCCTGTATCGCCAGGACAGGTAAAGTCCTTAAAATAGTCTCCTAACCCTGTGTTCTTAAGAAATGCCTCAATGTATCCCTTTTGACAGTTGCTGACGATAAACAGCGCATAATCTTCGCTCAGCTTTCGAATTGTCTCCGGCATCTTGTCATACAGAATACATGGCGCTCTCTCCACCCTCTCATTCTCTGTCTGATACAGACACTCGGCAAGCTCTTCCTTCTCAGAACTGCTAAGACCCGGAAACAAATCATCCAAAATCTCATTAAGCGGTTTCCCAAATTCGCGTTTCAGCTCATCTCCCGTCAGTGTATGCTCAATCTTCGAATGTTCCTCAATAGCCTGATTCCAGGCAATTGCTACTTCATCTGTAGAATCCCACAGCGTTCCGTCCAAATCAAATATAATTCCTGTCATGTTTACTCTTCCCCTGTTCTATTATCCTGTTTTTATTATAAAGGTTTACACTGCAATTTTCAACATGTCATATTATAAAAGAATATTAAAAAAGAAATCCAAACAGAAACAAAGCAGGCTTTACCTGCCTGCTTCAATCGCCATAATCATATCCACTCTCTCCTGATGCCTTCCGCCTTCAAATTCTGCATCCAGCCACGCCTTTACAATCTCCTTCGCTGTCTCAATTCCAATAATCCGCGCACCAAACGCCAGGATATTGGCATTGTTATGCTGCCTGGACAGTCTTGCCGTACAAGGCTCAGAGCAAACTGCCGCTCTTATTCCCTTAACCTTATTAGCCGCAAGCGAGATGCCGACACCCGTCCCGCAAATCAGTATGCCAAGCTCTACCTCTTTCGCAGCGACCGCTCTTGCAACCTTCTCACCATATTCCGCGTAACAACAGCTTACGTCGCTGCCCGTCCCGAAATCAACTACCTCATGTCCCAAATCCTTTAGATACTCTGCTATCTCTTTCTTCATCGCAACTGCCGCATGGTCGTTCCCTATTCCAATCTTCATTACATAATCCTCTCTTCCATTTATATCTATTTTATATTATAATAGTTAGTTGAATGCTTGACAACCTCCCTTGATGATAAAATATAACAATCGTAAAGGCAGACGGCCTTTTGATACCGGCATCTTCATTAACTTTCCACAAATAGAAAAGGAGACTCTTATGATAAAATTAATCGCCAGCGACCTTGACGGTACAATATTAAAAAACGGAGCTCAGGAATTGCCTGACGGATTCTGTGATATCGTAAAAAGACTAAAAGAAAAAGGCATACATTTCGTTGCCGCAAGCGGAAGACAGTATTACAACCTTCGTCTTCTCTTTGCACCCGTCAAAGACGAAATACACTATATTGCAGAAAACGGTTCTCTGTGCATCTGTCACAACCAGATAATCTCCAAAGGCTTGATTGAACGTAAGCTGGGTCTTCGTATCTTTCAGGCTGTACGGGAACGAGGCGGATGCCACTGTCTGCTTTCCTGTGAGACTGCCTGCTACACAGACTCTACCGATGACAGATTTATCCGCCACATTCGAGAGGTAGTACGCTATGACCTGCGAACAGTTGAAAGACTCGAGGACGTTACAGAACCCTTCCTGAAAATCGCAGTCTGTGATTTCACAGGTGCAGACCAGATAGAATCCTATTTTCAAAAAAAGTTTGAATCGGAAATTAAGGTTGTCACCTCCGGTATGATATGGATTGATTTTATTGCGCCAAATGCAAATAAAGGAACTGCCCTTGCAAACCTTGCGTCCCATCTTGGTGTGCTGCCAGAGGAATGTATGGCGTTCGGTGATCAGTATAATGATATGGAAATGCTGGAATTTGCAGGCACCAGCTATGCCATGTCCGACGGAGCGGCCGGACTTTCGGAACATTCCACAGACGTCACAAATTCTGTGGAGGATGTATTGAAACAGCTATAGGTCAGAATAAAGCCGAAAGGCTTTATGAGATAACGATGTATAAATTGCCGGAATATTCTCATGTCCCGACAATTTACACACATTAAATAGTGATACTTTTCTTCTATGAATTGCAATAATTTAAAATAAATCCTTCACCGCAGGATAAATCTTCCTGAACTTCTGGTATCTCTCCTCATACTTCGCCACCAGTTCCGGCTCCGGCTCTACCGTATCCACGACCTTCACAACCTTCTTCGCAATTGTCTCCACATCCGGATACTCTCCACATCCCACGGCCGCAAGCATAGCGCCCCCAAGGGCCGGTCCTTCTTCGCTCTCGATGACGTCTACCTTGAGGTTCATAATATTGGCGAGAATTTTCTTCCAGAGCGGGCTCTTAGCGCCGCCTCCGCAGATCTTCGTGCGTTCAATCTGAATCCCCAGACTCTTTGCCACCTCCAAAGAATCCCGAAGGCCAAACGTAACGCCCTCTAATACCGCCTGCGTCATGTCCTCCCTCGTTGTATCCATAGACATCCCGATAAA
Organism: uncultured Lachnospiraceae bacterium; assembly: GCA_949957035.1. The sequence goes on along the minus strand of CATLIP010000081.1, from coordinate 3,157 downwards.
CATTGCCCTCGCATCTGGATTGTTATGGGGAGAACGCTCTCCCATCAGATAGGGAAGATAGAATACCTGATTTTCTCCTAATTTCGTAATATCCGCCTGCTCCGCCGCAAAATCCTTCGTCTTCAGGATATCCTCATTCCACCATTTATTACAGGACGCTGCGCTTAACATACACCCCATCAAGTGGTAATGCCCGTCGGAATGAGCAAAAGAATGCAGCGCATTATTCTGGTCAACGCCAAATGACTTACTCGAGATAAAGATTGTCCCGGACGTCCCAAGGGAAATATTGCACATACCGTCCCCGACCGTCCCGGTTCCGACTGCAGCAGCCGCATTATCTCCCGCCCCTGCAATGACCTTTACCTGGTCAGATAAACCTAGCTGTTTTGCAATCTCAGGCTTCAAAGTCCCGACCACTTCATAGCTCTCATACAACTTAGGAAGCTGCTCTTTTGTAATGCCGCAGATTTCCAACATTTCTTTGGACCAGCAGCGGTTCTTCACATCCATGAGCAGCATACCGGATGCGTCGGAAACATCTGTGCAAAATGAGCCGGACAGACAGTACGCCAGATAGTCCTTGGGCAGCATAATCTTGCTAATCTTCTCAAAATTCTCTGGCTCATGCTTCTTCATCCAGAGAATCTTAGGCGCGGTAAATCCTGCAAATGCAATATTCGCCGTATACTCGGATAATTTATCCTTTCCAATCTCATGATTCAGATAGTCTGTTTCTTCCCCGGTCCGTCCGTCGTTCCAGAGGATTGCCGGGCGGATAACTTTGTCCTCTTTGTCCAAAGCCACCAGACCATGCATCTGTCCGCCAAAGCTGATTCCTGCAACCTCGCTTTTATTGCATTCGCCGACTAACTCCCTGATTCCCACCATAGATTGTGAAAACCAGTCCTCCGGCTTCTGTTCAGACCATCCTGGATGCGGGAAATATAACGGATACTCTTTTGATACAATCTTGTGAATCTTTCCATCGCCATCCATCAATAACAGCTTTACTGCGGATGTTCCCAAATCTACTCCTATATATAACATTTTTTCCTCCTAACAAGCTCTCCACGGATTCTCTGTCGGATATCTCACGCCTGCAGGCTGGTTATACCCAATCTCCTCCACAGGCACCCCGATGTATTTGAATACTTCAAACAATGCCTTTCCGTGATGTCCAAATGCAACTGCACCATGGTGTGGATAGCCTCCTTCAATCAGCACATGGCGGTAGAACCTGCCCATCTCCGGAATCGCGAATACCCCAATGCCTCCAAAGGAACGTGTTGCTACCGGAAGAACCTCACCGTGCGCAATGTATGCACGCAGCCGATTGTCCGCCGTACTCTGCAAGCGGTAGAACGTGATGTCCCCGGGTACGATATCCCCTTCCAGTGTCCCTTGAGTCACTTCCTCAGGCAAAGCCCTTGCCATGATCATCTGGTACTTCATCTCGCAGAAGGACAGCTTTTTAGACGCCGTATTGCCGCAGTGGAAGCCCATGAACGTATCCTGCTGTGTATAGTCATATTTGCCTTGAATGTCTTCTTCATACATATCCTTAGGCACAGAATTGTTGATATCAAGGAGCGTTACCACATCGTTGCTTACCACTGTTCCGATAAACTCGCTAAGCGCACCGTAAATGTCCACTTCACAGGATACCGGAATTCCCTGTGCAGTCAGCCGGCTATTGACATAGCAAGGCACGAATCCAAACTGTGTCTGGAATGCCGGCCAGCATTTCCCTGCAAGTGCAACGTATTTGCGGTATCCTTTGTGTGCCTCAATCCAATCCTTCAATGTCAGTTCGTACTGGGCAAGTTTCTCAAGAATCTCTGGCTTCTTGTTGCCTGCGCCAAGCTCTGCTTCCATCTCTTTCACGATTGCAGGAATCCGCTCGTCCCCGGCGTGTTTGTTAAATGCCTCGAACAGGTCAAGCTCTGAGTTCTCCTCAATCTCAACGCCCAGATTATAGAGCTGCTTAATCGGCGCGTTGCATGCAAGGAAGTTCAGCGGTCTTGGGCCGAAACTGATGATCTTTAATTCGCTAAGCCCTACAATTGCTCTTGCAATGGGGGCAAATTCGTGAATCATATCCGCACATTCCTGCGCGTCTCCCACCGGGTATTCTGGAATATATGCCTTTACATTGCGAAGCTTGAGATTATAACTTGCGTTAAGCATACCGCAGTATGCGTCGCCGCGCCCCTGTACCAGATTGTCGCCCCGCTCCTCTGCTGCTGCGATAAACATCTTTGGACCTTCAAAATGCTTCGCAAGAAGTGTCTCGGAAATCTCCGGACCAAAGTTTCCAAGGTATACCACCAGCGCATTGCATCCTGCCGCCTTGATATCCTCTAAGGCCTGTACCATATGAATTTCACTCTCCACGATGCAGATCGGACATTCATAGATTCCTTCCTCACCATATTTCTCAGTATATGCTTTCATTAAGTTTGCCCTTCTCGTCACGGACAGGCTCTCTGGAAAACAGTCACGGCTTACCGCTACTACACCAATCTTTAATTCTGGCATGTTGTTCATTGTTCTAATCCTCCTATTTTTCTTATTACTTTATACCCATTCCGCCATATTAATGGTATTTTCAATCGCATTATTACAACGTAATGTTCTCTCCTTTTAATCCACAGAATGCTCCGTTAATCTTTGCATCCTCATGTGCAATCAGCCATTTATTCTTTGCTGTAATCAGCTTATCTTCGCCCTCGGCTGCGGACGTAAAGTCAAGCTCCAGGTTCGTATCCTTTGGCAATACGATTACACAGCGGAATCCACTCTCTTTCGCACTGCAAGGCGCATAGTGAAGCGTCGTCGCATATAATTCCACAACCGTCCCCGCAGGCACATGGAATGCTTCAATCCTAGACGTATCGTATGTATGGTCTGCTTCAATATCCTGCTGCTTTCCAAGCAAGAGAATTAAGTCGCTCTCTGCAATATCTACCTCCGATGAGCGATGATACTCCACGGCATTAAGTTTTCGGTTGTTCCCATTGCAATACCCGACCTGAATCGGAAGCCCGCCGTATGCACGTTTTTTTAGCTCCTCTGCCACTGACAGCTTCTCCAAAGCTTCCACAGACGGGACATAGACCACATCATCCGCCGGACAAGGCTGCCGCTTCATCAC
>CATLIP010000080.1 GCA_949957035.1 uncultured Lachnospiraceae bacterium | reverse complement strand
CTCCGGCGTATGTGTTCATGCTGATTGAAGCTATGGCAGATGCGGCAGTTTCCGGCGGTATGCCAAGACCGCAGGCTTATCAGTTTGCGGCACAGGCAGTTCTTGGAAGTGCGAAGATGGTTCTCGAGACAGGAAAACACCCTGGGGAATTGAAGGATATGGTATGTTCTCCTGCAGGAACAACCATCGAGGCAGTCCGCGTATTGGAAGAGAGAGGCTTTAGAAGCGCGGTTTTCGAGGCCATGAAGGTCTGCGAAGAGATGTCAAAAGGGATGTAGTATCATTATTTAGGAGGATAGGGAATGAATCAGATATTAGAATCCTTGTATGCGAGAAAATCCATGCGTGTATATACTGAGGAAGAGATTTCAAAAGAGGACAGAGAAGCAATCTTAAATGCCGCACTGCAGGCGCCGACGGCAGGATGTCAGCTTTTGTATACGATTCTCGATATTACAGACCAGGAAAAGAAGGAAAAACTGGCAGAGCTTTGCGACCATCAGGCATTTATCGCAAAGGGAAAGCTGGTTCTGGTATTCTGTGCAGACTGCCGGAAATGGCTCTCATTTTACAGGGAGGCAGGCTTAGAGCCGAGAAACCCCGGCGCAGGAGATTTGCTGCTGGCTGTGGAGGATGCTCTGATTGCGGCTCAGAATACAGTGACAGCCGCAGAAAGTCTTGGAATTGGTTCTTGTTACATAGGCGATGTGATGGAAAACATGGAAGACATGAAGGAACTCTTAGAGCTTCCGGCTTATGTGTATCCGGCATGTATGCTGGTCTTTGGGCATCCCACAGACCAGCAGAAGGAACGGAAGAAGCCGGTCAGATTCCGTCTCTCTGATATTGTGTGTGAGAATACTTACCGGGATAAGAGCGCTCAGGAGATTCGCTCCATGTTCGCCGGAAAGACGGGAGATAAGAGCTATGACGCCTGGATGGAGGCTTTCTGGAAAAGGAAATACGAATCAGACTTTTCCAGAGAAATGAACCGTTCTATGGAACAGTATCTAAAAGAATTTCTAACGGTATCTCCCAAGTAAATTTTGGATATCCGGATTATCACGCAGAAAATCATATTCGTGATTTTCCGGATTGTCCAGTTCCTTCATGATTCCAAGCCGCATGATTTGTCCAATGTTTGTCTCTTGCAGCGGAAGATGGCGGTATAAAGCAGAATGTTTCGGTCGCCATTCTTTGTTAAGAGCCGGCAGCATTTTTGTCAGAGCGTCAAGACATCCGTCAATATCTTTTTTTGCGGCTGCAAGCTGGAAATCCACAATGTATACGTTAGACTCCCATAAATCGAACAATTCCGTAATCTGTCGGGTAATATGGGTCAATTTAAGAGCATCCTCTTCCCGGTTCTCCTTTATTGCAATCTCTACGAGGGTATACAGAGAGGACTGGACGGAATTAATTCCAGACCACACGTTCTGTTCTATAAGCTCTGCCGCCTTTCCCCATTCCTCCTGTTCGAGATGGAGATTGGCGGTTAATTGCTTCTTGTCAAAGGCTAAAGCATCAGGCAGTTCCTTTAGTATTTTTTCGGCGGCATCAAATTCCTTTCTGCCGATATGCTTTGAGACTAACATAGCTTTTGCCTGATTGCCAACCTCTGGATTGGGGCTTTTGGATGCCCGGGTGTATAATTCTTCAATCGTATCCATATAAGGGCTGCCTTTAAGACTGCCAGTATACGTAAGAATCATTCCTTCCAGGGTCAGCGCTGTGTTAAGAAGCAAAAGATGGCAGGAAGGATATTCGTGGAGCTTCTCAAGAGCCATGTGAAAAGCGCTGTCAAGACCGTCTGCCTGCGCAGCAAAGGCCAGTTCATTCATAAACTGTCCCACCTCATCCCTTGTAAGGTCATCCTGAAAGGAGAGAAGGGTGTTGAGGTCGGTGTCAAGAAGACGTGCAAGCGCGGGAAGAAGGGTAATATCAGGGTAGGAAATTGCTTTTTCCCATTTGTTGACAGCAGGGGCGGAGACGCCAAGAAAACAAGCCATCTGTTCCTGGGTGTAGCCCTTTTCTATTCGTTTTTTTCGGATGATTTCATGAATCTTCATGTCATTTAGTCCTCCTATGTCTTGGTAAATATATTTCTGTATGCTGTATAGTTTTATTATAGCAGTATCAGTTAAGGAGAACTATTGAGATATTGTATATTTTCTCTTATAAAAATTAACCGGCGGTTAATTTCTGTATATCTATATGGTTTTGCATCCTGTAATGATTGCGTTTACGGCTTTCTCTATATTCTCCCGGGAGGTGGCAAGATTCATCCGTACAAAGGAGCTGAATCGTTCTCCGCCGAACCAGTCGCCGTAATCCAGTGCAAGACGGCACTTTTTCTGCATAAAATCCTTCATTTCCTCTGGTTTCACGTATGCCTTCATATCAATCCAGCACAGATAAGTCCCCTCAAGGGGTGAGACAACCACATTCTGAAGCTCCTTTGCGAAGGTGTCCTTCACAAACAGATAGTTCTCATAGATGATTTCCTTCACTTCCTCAAACCATTCGCGGCCGTCTGAATAAGCAGCCTCTGCGGCCACGTATCCGAAGGCGTTTCCGCTGAGAACCCGGATGCCTGTTACATATTCATCCCATTTCTTACGCAGCGCAGCATCCGGGATTAGAATGACAGAGTTTTGGCATCCTGCAAGATTAAAGGTTTTGGAGGGCGCGGTAACCGTAATCATCATATCATCATAGCTTCCTGCGCGAAAGGATGGAATATGCCTGTGCCCTGCAAAAGTCAGATCTTGATGAATCTCGTCTGAAATCACAAATACATGGTGTTTCCGGCATATGTCCAGCAATGTCTGCAGTTCGTCCCTTGTCCAGACACGTCCTGCCGGATTGTGGGGAGAGCAGAGAATGAATAAAGTGACGTGGTTCTTGATAATCTTCTGCTCAAAATCCTCAAAGTCTATGGTATATACTCCTGATGTATTCACCAAATCTGAGGTAATCAGACGACGGCGGTTATTTTGGACTGCATGCAGAAATGGATAGTACACCGGCGTCAGAACAATCACAGCATCATCCGGCTTCGTCATAAACTGAGTAATCCAGTTAAATGCGGATACGACTCCCGGTGAGAAACGAATCCATTCCCGCTGTACTTCATAGGAATGATACTGTTTTTCCCAGTTGATAAATGCCTGGTAATAAGAGTCAGGAATCTTGTAGTACCCAAAAACACCTTGGGATACGTACTTTTTCAAGGCGTCTGTCACACAGGCAGGCGCCTGAAAATCCATGTCGGCTACCCAGAGGGGAAGAAGGCCTTCTTCTCCAAACATTCCGGTCTGACCGTCCCATTTATTACAGTTTGTGTTTTTTCGTTCAACGTATTTTACTTGTGACATATGTACATTCCTCCTAAGAAAATATTTCGCTTTCTATAGTATTTATGAAAAATGAAATAAAGTCAACCGGGATAGTCAAAGTTTAGCTATAGAAAAAACAAATAAATTATAGAATATATAGAAAAATAGAATTTGTTTTATATTGCACATTCTGAAAAATACATATAGAATGATTTTAGAAACTTTAGAAAGGATAAATAATAATGAAGGAAACGGCAGATAGAAAAGATACTTTACGAATGGAACATTTTCCGCTACAATAAATAAATGTACACTTAATAATCAGGAAGAGAGGAAATGAAGAATGGCAAATCCAATTGTGACATTTGAAATGGAAAATGGGGATATTATGAAGGCAGAGCTGTACCCAGAGGTGGCGCCCAACACAGTAAACAATTTTATTTCCCTGGTGAAGAAGGGATACTATGACGGATTGATTTTCCATCGTGTAATCAGTGGGTTCATGATTCAGGGGGGATGCCCTGACGGAACCGGAATGGGAGGCCCGGGATATAATATCAAGGGGGAATTTAGCCAGAACGGTTTTGATAATGACCTGAAGCACACAGAAGGGGTACTGTCTATGGCAAGGGCAATGCATCCGGATTCCGCGGGTTCACAGTTTTTTATCATGCACAAAAATTCACCGCATCTGGACGGCTCTTATGCAGCCTTCGGAAAGGTCACAGAGGGCATGGACATTGTGAACAAGATTGCTGATACTGATACAGACTACAATGACAGGCCCTTTGAAGAGCAGAAGATGAAGAAGGTTACGGTTGATACCCAGGGGGAAGAATATCCGGAACCGGAGAAAGAATAATGGAACGTTTTTATCAGAATACGGCCGTCAGGACGATTCTGGCATTACTGTGCTGCGCCTTATGGGGCAGCGCCTTTCCCTGTGTAAAGATTGGTTATGAACTGTTTCATATCGAAAATGCAGGCAGTCAGATTTTATTCGCCGGGTATCGTTTTTTCATGGCAGGTGTATTCACATTTCTGTTGGGATGTGTGTTAGAAAGACGTGTTATCACCATGAAAAAGTCTTCTCTGCCCTATGTGTTCGGACAAGGGATTTTACAGACGACGATTCAATATGTATGCTTTTATATCGGACTTGCTCACACGACCGGGGCAAAAGGTTCTGTGATTAATGCATCCAATGCATTTTTCTCGATTATAACGGCACATTTTCTGATGAAGTCAGAGAAGTTGACCTGGAAGAAGATTGCCGGCTGTCTGGTGGGCTTCGCGGGAATCATTATTATCAATCTGGAGCCGGGAGCCTGGGGCAGTGGATTTTCATTTTTGGGAGAGGGAATGGTGCTGATTTGTGCATTTTCCTATGGTCTCAGCAGCGTGACGCTTAAAATGATTTCAGATAAGGAGAAGCCTGTTACAATCACAGCGTATCAGCTATTGTTTGGCGGCGCTGTGTTAATTCTGACAGGAGTTTTATCCGGCGGAACGGTCCAGGGCTTCAACGCTAAATCATCCTTATTATTGCTCTACATGTCCTTGTTATCGACGGTGGCGTTCAGCCTATGGGCGGAACTGCTGAAATATAATTCCGTAGGAAAAGTAGCAATCTTTGGGTTCAGTATCCCTGTATTTGGTGTTGCATTGTCGGCAATTTTTCTGGGAGAGCAGGTATTATCCGTAAAGAATCTGGCTGCGCTCATCTGTGTAAGCGTTGGAATTATTATTATTAATCGAAAAGGAAATGAAATGGAGACCGCGTAATTAACTGGCCGACAGGGGGCGTAAGGATTTCTTAAGCAGTGAATGAGGGAGGAAAAGTATGCTGACATGTACGTATATAGTAGAGAGAATAGACGGAGATTATGCTATGCTCAGGCGTGAAGAGGATACAGAGCAAAATGCGGAGCCAAAGATGGTAGCGCGGGCCCTTCTTCCGCCGGAGATTATGGAGGGAACGAGACTGAATTATGAATATCTACAGTATTCTATGATAGAATAATTTTGTCTGTAAAAATGTAGGCTACAAAAACCGATAACGTACAATAAGTAAAGCGAAATATAGATGAAAGGCAGATGCATGGACATGGTTCGTACGGATAAGCTGGTATTTGAATATGAGAAACGAGACGAGGAGGGCAACTTAATCGGCGTTTCCCGGGCAATCGACGAGGTGGATATTGATGTGAAAGAGGGACAGTTCATCGCAATCCTTGGTCATAACGGTTCCGGGAAGTCAACCCTTGCCAAGCATATTAACGCAATTCTCGTCCCGACAGAGGGGACCATGTGGGTAGACGGCCGCAATACCGGCGATCCGGCAGAGCTGTGGAATGTGCGCCAGTCGGCCGGGATGGTGTTCCAGAATCCCGACAACCAGATTATCGGGACGGTGGTAGAGGAAGACGTAGGGTTCGGACCGGAGAACCTTGGCGTCCCTACAGACGAAATCTGGAAGCGTGTGGAAGAAAGCTTGAAAGCAGTAGGGATGATTGAGTACCGCCATCATTCCCCAAACAAATTATCCGGAGGACAGAAACAGCGTGTGGCAATTGCGGGCGTGGTGGCGATGGAGCCAAAATGTATTGTGTTGGACGAGCCTACGGCAATGCTTGACCCTGTGGGGCGCAGAGAAGTATTAAAGACGGTGCAGAAGCTGCGAAAGCAGAAGCAGGTAACGGTCATCCTGATTACTCACTATATGGAAGAAGTGGTAGATGCGGACAAGGTCTATGTAATGGATCATGGCCATGTGGTGATGGAGGGTGCGCCGAGGGAGATATTTTCCCATGTGGATGAGCTTAAGTCCTATCGTCTGGATGTCCCTCAGGTAACGCTTTTAGCGGATGAGCTTCAGAAGAGGGGACTAAAAATCAGAGACGGCATACTGAGGAAAGAAGAGTTGGTGGAAGCGTTATGTCAATTAAATTAGAACATCTGAATTATGTGTACAGCCAGGGAACTGCATATGAGAAGAAGGCGCTGTGCGATATCTGCCTTGAGATACCCCATGGAGAGTTTGTGGGAATTATCGGGCATACAGGTTCCGGAAAGTCTACGCTAATCCAGCATTTGAACGGGCTGATTCGGGCAACCAGCGGGGAACTGTATTATAATGGAGAGAACATTTATCGGGAGGGTTACTCCATGAAGGAACTGCGCAATGAGGTAGGGCTGGTATTCCAGTATCCGGAGCATCAGCTTTTCGAGATAGACGTGCTGACGGATGTATGCTTTGGGCCTAAGAATCAGGGATTGTCTCCGGAAGAATGTAAGGAGCGGGCATTGGAGGCCCTGCGGCTGGTAGGATTGAAAGAAAAATATTATGACGCCTCTCCCTTCGAGCTTTCCGGCGGACAGAAACGGCGGGTGGCTATTGCGGGCGTTCTGGCAATGCGCCCGAAGGTTCTGGTGTTGGATGAGCCTACGGCAGGGCTGGACCCTAAGGGACGGGACGATATTCTAGAGCAGATTGCATTTCTCCACAAGGAGAGTGACATGACTGTGATTCTTGTATCCCACAGCATGGAGGATATCGCCAGATATGCAGACCGTCTGATTGTGATGAACAAAGGGAGGGTGATGTATCATGACGAGCCTAAGAAGGTGTTTGAGCATTATCAGGAGTTGGAGAAGGTAGGGCTTGCAGCACCGCAGGTGACGTATATCATGCATGATTTGGCCAAGAGAGGAATCCCGGTCAGGACGGATGTTACGACGGTCCCCGAGGCGGCAGAGGAGATTATGCGGGCATTATCATAAGGGATTTTAGGGAAGCCCTACAAGGATCTGAATGTCTGCAAGGTGTGTTATAAATTAGTTACAGGATGGAGAATGAAGAATGATACGAGACATTACGATAGGACAATATTATCCGGCAAAAAGTGTGATACACAGACTTGACCCGCGGGTGAAGCTTACATCTACATTGCTGTATCTAATTTCGCTGTTTTTGTTTAAAAGCATATCCGGGTATCTGATTGCCACGATATTTCTTGGGGCTGTGATTCGGGTGTCGCGGGTGCCGTTTTCATTTATCGTGAGAGGGTTAAAGCCTGTCGTCATGCTGCTTATGATTACGGTTCTGTTCAACCTGTTTCTTACGAGAAGCGGGGAAGTGCTGTTCCATGCGTGGATTTTTACGATTACAGAGGGCGGGCTTACGACGGCGGTATATATGGCAGTCAGGCTGATTTATCTGATTATCGGTTCGTCCCTTATGACGTTTACCACAACGCCAAATGAACTGACCGACGGGATTGAGGCGCTGCTTCATCCGCTGAACAAGGTTCATGTTCCGGTGCATGAGGTGGCTATGATGATGTCTATTGCGCTTCGGTTCATTCCTATTCTGCTGGAAGAAACAGACAAGATTATGAAGGCGCAGATTGCCAGAGGCGCGGACCTTGAGAGCGGAAATATGATTCAGAGGGCAAAGAGCATGATTCCGATTCTGGTTCCGTTATTTGTATCTGCGTTCCGGCGCGCGAATGATTTGGCCATGGCTATGGAAGCAAGATGTTACCGGGGCGGAGAAGGAAGGACGAAGATGAAGCCTTTGCACTACAGGAGAAGGGATTATACGGCGTATCTGGTGATGCTTCTGTATGTGATTACGGTGGTGGTAATCGGCAGATTTATTCCATTGCATGTATGGATATTTTAGAGTTTGAAGGCAGAGGTTAGAGGACTATGAGACGAGTCAGGATATTTGTTGCATATGATGGAACAGCTTACTGCGGTTGGCAGATTCAGCCTAATGGTGTCACCGTGGAAGAGGTTTTGAATAACAGACTGCGTAAATTGACGGGTGAGGACATTCATGTGATTGGAGCAAGCCGCACAGACTCAGGAGTCCACGCCTTGGGCAATGTGGCGGTATTCGATACAGAGGGCTCCATTCCGCCAGAGCGTGTGTCATATGCATTGAACCAGAAGCTGCCGGAGGATATTGTGGTACTTCGGTCGGATGAGGTGCCTCTTGACTGGCATCCCCGATATCAGAGTCAGGTGACAAAGACCTACGAATACCATATCTATAACGCACCGGTTCCCAATCCTTTGAAACGCAGGTACAGCGCGTTTGTCTCTTTCCCCATGGATGTGGAAAAAATGAAGCAGGGCGCAGGTTATCTGGTGGGAGAGCATGATTTTGTCAGTTTTTGTAATGTCAGGACCAATGTAGAGGATACGGTTCGCAGAATAGACAGTATAGAGATTGAGAAAAAGGGGGCGGATATTACAATACGGGTCACAGGGAATGGATTTCTGTACAATATGGTGCGAATTATCGTAGGAACTTTGATTCGTGTGGGAAGAGGTTTCTATACGCCGAACAAAGTAAAAGAGATACTGGATGCAAAGGAACGAACAGAGGCAGGAGTGACGGCGCCGGCGGAGGGGTTGGTTCTGGTAGAGATTAGATATGGATATACTGGGATTTGAAAGAAGGTAATGAGATGGAAGGAAAGAGACAGATATATTTTGATAACGGAAGTACTTCTTGGCCGAAGGCTCCTAAGGTAGCAGAGGCAATGTCAGAGCTGCTGAAAAAAGGCGCTTTTAACATTAATAGGGGGAATTATGAAGGCGCTTATGAGGTTGAGGAGATTGTGCTGGATACCCGGGATCGGCTGGCGCGGCTGTTTCATGCCAGGGATTCAAGGAACGTAATTTTTACTCCGGGAATTACGTACTCTTTGAATTACTTCATCAAGGGTTTCCTCAAGCCGGGAGACCATGTGCTGGTGTCGGGGTTAGAACACAATGCTGTTATGCGGCCTCTTAAGCAGATGGAATCCCGAGGCGTGGCGTACGATATTGTGAGGACAGAAGAAGACGGAACCGTACATCCGGAGTCTGTGGAGGAAGCGGTAAGGAGCAGCACGAAGGCGGTTATTATGCTTCATGCATCCAATGTCTGCGGAACCATTCTTCCCATTCGGGAGATTGGAGATATCTGCCAAAGGCGGCATCTGTTTTTTGCCGTGGATACGGCACAGAGCGCCGGAACAATCCCTGTGGATATGGAAGACTGTAAAATAGACTTTTTGGCATTTACCGGACATAAAGGACTGCTGGGCCCCCAGGGAATCGGAGGCTTTCTCATATCAGAGGAACTGGATGCATGTATGGAACCCTACATTGCAGGCGGGACAGGGAGCCAGTCGGATTCTCTTTATATGCCGGAGTCCCTTCCAGATAAATACGAGAGCGGTACGCTGAATCTTCCCGGTATAATTGGGCTTAATTCGGCGCTCTCTTATATAGAAGAGACCGGGATAGAAACGATACATAACCGGAAGATGGAACTGACCGAATATTTTTTGGAGAGAGTTAAGGAGTTTCCTGATATTCGGGTAGCAGGCAGGAATGGGATTGAGGGCAGAGTGGCGGTAGTTTCTTTGGATTTCCTTAAAAAAGATAATGCAGTGGCTGCATTTGAACTGGAACAGCAGTATGGAATTATGACGCGGGTTGGGCTGCATTGTGCGCCGACTGCCCACCGGACCCTTAACACATATCCCCAGGGGACCGTGCGGTTTGCATTTGGGATTGAGAATCTTATAGAATAGATTGATTTGTGCTTAGAAGGGCTTCAGAGGATTTGATTTACCGGGGAATCTATGGTAAGATACCTGTATAGGGTAAAATGAGCGGTTTTTTAATTTGGAAAATTGAGGAATTTTCATGAAAACA
>CATLIP010000079.1 GCA_949957035.1 uncultured Lachnospiraceae bacterium | reverse complement strand
GTGGATTTGTTTGGCGCAGTTACGGCGCTGCTTTTGTTTTCGCCTGTTATGGCGGTTACCGCGTTGGTGATAAAGCTCACCTCTCCGGGACCGTTGATTTTTAAGCAGGAACGGATTGGATTTCAGAATAAGCCTTTTCTGATGTATAAATTCCGTTCCATGGTGGTGCAGGATGAGAAGAAGGAAAAAGGAGGATGGACAACCCAGAATGACCCAAGGGTCACGAAGTTTGGCAAGTTTATACGAAAGACGAGCATCGACGAGCTTCCGCAGCTTTTTAACGTGCTGAAGGGCAATATGAGCCTTGTAGGGCCAAGACCGGAGAGGCCGCAGTTTGTGGAGAAGTTCAGCGAAGAGATTCCAAGATACAGAGTCAAGCATCAGGTGCGTCCCGGCTTGACAGGATGGGCGCAGGTGAATGGATACCGGGGGGATACTTCCATTCGCAGGCGGATTGAGTATGACCTGTATTATATTGAAAATTGGACGCTGGGGTTTGATTTTAAGATTATTTTTTTAACATTTTTCAAAGGCTTTGTGAATAAGAATGCATATTAGCCTATAGGGGAGAACCGCATGAGTAAGAAGAGAAACATGGAAAATAACAGAAGCATGGAGAGAAAGAGGGGGACGGAGAAAAGGGTATCGCCCAAGGAAAGACAGAAAAAAAAGCGCAGGAGGCGCAGAAAAAGAGTTGTGCTCTTGTGTGTTGAGTTATTGGTGTTAGCCGGGCTGTGCGTTGCCGGCTATGCCATGTTGAAGCTGGGTAAACTCAATATTAACATATTGGACCAGGATAAGTTGGAGGTCTACAAAGATACCGGACCTTATACGAATATAGCCTGCTTTGGCCTGGATTCCAGAAACGGCGAGCTGGAGGGAGGGGTACAAAGCGACTGTATCATGATTGTCAGCATTAATAACGAGACTAATGATGTGAAGCTGATTTCCGTATATCGGGATACCCTGCTTTTGCAGGCTGACGGTGATTATTCCAAGGCGAACTCGGCGTACAACAGGGGAGGACCGGAGGAGGCCATTAGCCTTTTGAATCGTAATTTTGATTTGGACATCCGCAACTATGTCAGCGTAAATTTCAATGCGCTGGTAGATGTAATCGACGCCCTGGGAGGACTTGAGATTGATTTGACACAGGAGGAGGCATATTATAGTAATGGATATGCAGCCGAGACCTCCAAGGTGGTAGGACAGGAGATGGTTAAGATTGACGAGGTTGCGGGGACTCAGCTTCTGGACGGCGTCCACGCAGTCAGCTATGCCAGAATCCGTTATACCACAGGAAATGATTTCAAGAGAACGGAACGGCAGCGGGAGGTACTTGAGAAGACCATGGAGAAAGCGAAAAAGGCAGATATCTTTACACTGAATAAGATTGTAGATAAAGTGTTCCCTCAGATATCCACCAGTCTGTCGATTACGGATATGCTTGGTTATGTGGCCAATATTATGGACTATAATATTGTGGAGACTACAGGCTTTCCCTATGAATTGACCACAAGCGAGGAAGTCCGGGACCATGCGGGTTCATTTGTAGTACCTATTGACTTTGTGGGCAATGTATCTAAGCTTCATCAGAATGTCTTTGCGGAGGATTGGTACGAGCCGTCCAATAAGGTGCGGCAGATTCATGATGATATCATCTATCTGACCGGTATTACGGAAGATACGACGGCCATGAAGACGAACTTTGAAGGAGATTCCCAATGAGAAGGCGCAATGAGATAATAATGGAATACGGCACCTATATGCTGGCATATTTTATGAGTTACATTGCGTCTCTGGCACGTCTTTATTATATTTCCGGGCTTCTGCTGCTTTTAGAGGCCATGTATCTTTATCTGCATTGGGTGAGAGAGTCTCAGAATCTGGCGGAGCTTCGGGCAGTTTTCACCCTTGCCTGGGTCGGAGGGCAGGGGATTGCCTGCCTGAGGCTGAGCTGGCTTCAGAGCGACTGGAGTTATGTGACTTGGATGTGCTTTTTCCTAATCTATATCGGGTTTGGTATCGGATATGAGTGGGGGAGGAAGTACGCGCAGGATGAGAAGAAGGAGCCTGTCAGAAATTCTGTACAGGCAGAGCGTCTTTTCCTGTGCATCCTGGTGTTGACCCTGGTATCGGTGTTGAGCTTTGCTTTTCAGTCAACAGGGCTGGGAGGAATTTCTGGAAGCTGTGTTCTGATTCCGGCCATCACGATTCTCTATGTAAAGGTGTGTGAAATGCTGGGAAAAAGAGAAAAGGTGATACTGGTAGTGGCAAATCTCGCGGCAATTGCCATTCCGATTTTGCGTATGTCCAGATTCCATCTTTTCTTTGTGGTATGTTTTGCAATGGTTACATATATTATGGCGAACCGCCGGATGAGGATTAGGACCATGGCGGGGATTGTGTTGGCCTTGCTTCCGGTCTATGTGGCAGTGACGGTGTTTCGGTATCATGACGTCACATATTTAAACGGCATATTCGAAATGAAGTATGAGAGGATGCCTTTATTTTTCACACAGCCATATATCTATGTGGCGAATAATTTTGAAAACTTTAATTGTCTGGTGGAGCAGCTTACAAAGCATACATGGGGAATCAGAATGTTGTCCCCGTTTTTTGCATTGACGGGGCTTAAGTGGATGTTTCCGCAGTTGACCTCGACGGTTATCTATCTGACAAAGCCGGAGCTTACAAGCCTTACAATGTTTTATGACGCATATTACGATTATGGAATCCCCGGTGTTTTTTTCTTTGCGGCTCTGCTTGGCGTTGCTGCAAAATGGATGATGCGGATTGTTAGAAAGAATGATAATCCGGTTGCATATCTGTTCTATGGGCAGTTTGCAGTCTATCTGGGATTGGCGTTTTTTACAGCCTGGTTCAGTAATCCTATTGTATGGTTCTGGCTGATTCTGACAGGAATGATGTACTGGTTTGTAGGATATGATAAGAATAAGAAAAGGAATGGGAAGAAGGAATGAGCAGGCAGCAAGCAGATGTGGTGATATTGACATACCGGCCGGATGAAGGATTCATAGAAACATTAAGAAGGCTTAGGAGGCAGGATGTGCCTGTGGGACGGATATATGTAATCAATACGAGGTCTGAGAGTTTTCCCGAAGAAGTGGAGCATATGTCTGGGGTTTCTGTCACCCATATCAATCCGGAAGAGTTTGACCATGGCGGGACCCGGGATATGGGATTTGAGCTGTCAGAGGCAGAGATACTGGTTTTTATGACCCAGGATGCCCTGCCTGCCGACAGGAGGCTGATTGGAGAACTGATTAAGCCTCTTCTTAATTCGGAAAGAGCAGGCGTGGCTTATGCCAGACAGCTTCCTGCAAGTGGCTGCGACGAGATTGAGCGGTATACCCGGAATTTTAACTACCCGAAGGATAGTAGGCTGAAAAGCAAGCGCGACCTTTCCACAATGGGAATCAAGACTTTTTTTTGTTCTGACGTATGTGCTGCGTATCGCAGAACCGTTTATCAAGAGATGGGTGGTTTTACGAAGCGGACAATCTTTAATGAGGATATGATTATGGCGGCGAAGATGGTGAAGGCAGGATATCAGGTGGCATATGCGGCCCAGGCGCGAGTGATTCATTCCCATAACTATTCAGGGCGAAAGCAGTTTCAGAGAAATTTTGATTTGGCGGTTTCCCAGGCGGACCATCCGGAGATTTTTGCCGGGATTCCCTCTGAGTCAGAAGGAATCCGGCTGGTGAAGGAAACGGCAAAGTATCTGATTCGGAAGAGAAGATGGCGTTTGATTTTTGTGCTTCTATATAAAAGCGGATGTAAATACCTTGGATATAAGGCGGGTCAAAATTATAGAAAAATGCCTCTGTGGTTGATAAAGAGATGTTCAGCCAGTGTAAATTATTGGTAAAAACCGTAGAAAACCCATATTTTGAGATTGAAGTTTCCGTAAAAATGCGGTAATATATTGGAGAATGTTAGCGCAGGTCAGGAAAGAAATAAAGAGAAACAAAGAAAGGACATTAGATAATGGCAAGAGAGAAGAATCATTACAGGCGCGGGCGTCGGTCTAAAAATCGAGGTTTTTCTGCATGGTCTCTGGGTAAGAAGCTGGGAATCATTCTGGGAGGAACGCTTGCATTGGTGGCGGTGACCGGAGCGGTTATCGTGGCGAGCAAGCTGTCTAAGATTGACCGAAGAGTACCGACAGATGCGAAGGAACTGAATGTATCAGAGGAAGCCAGAGTGAGGGGTACAGGCTATCTGAATGTTGCGTTATTTGGTGTGGATTCTCGGAAGAATGAGATGGGGAAAGGGACTCGAAGCGATTCTATCATGATTGCGAGTCTGAACCGTGAGACATTGGAGATTAAAATATCTTCCGTATTCAGAGATACCCTCTTAGAGCAGGATGACGGCTCTTTTGATAAGGCCAATGCCGCATATTCCTATGGAGGGCCGGAGGAAGCCGTATCTTTATTGAATAAGAATCTTGATATGGATATTGAACACTATGTGACGGTGAATTTTGACGCGTTGATTGATGTGGTTGACGCCGTAGGCGGGGTAGAGATTGACGTTACAGACGAAGAGGTTCAGTATGTGAATGGATATTCAACAGAGATTAAGAAAGTAACCGGCAAGGATTCGCCGGATATTGCAGGTCCCGGCCTTCAGATTTTGGATGGTATCCATGCAACTGCGTATACCAGAATCAGGTATACGGCAGGGGATGATTTTAAGAGGGCGGAAAGACAGAGGACAGTACTTACAAAGATTGTCGAGAATCTTCAGAAGGCTTCTCCGGCACAGTTGAATAAGATTATTGACAGGGTATTCCCGCAGGTTGCCACGAATTTTACCATGGCAGAGATTCTGGATTACGCGAAGGATGCGTTTGAATACCGTTTGATGGAGACGGTAGGTTTTCCGTTTGATAAGACGACGGATGAGCTGATGGATGTGGGAAGCGTTGTAATTCCGGTAACATTAGAAAGTAACGTGGAGCAGCTTCATAAGTTTTTCTACGGGGATAGTGAAGGGTATGTGGTATCTTCTACGGTATCTGAGATTAGCGACAAGATTGTAGCAAAAGCAGGTAACCGCAAGGCTGATGTGAATGAAGCGACTCAGCAGATTATGAACCAGCCGGATGATGAGGATGAAGATTATAATAGCGGTTATTCTGGCAGCAGCAGTAATAATTATTCGGGTGGAAGTACGTCCGGCGGCGGAAACAGCGGCAATAATACCGGCGGAGGTTGGAATAGCTCAGGGAATGACGGCAGTACCTCGGGCGGAGATTCCTATACGCCTGACGTGCCGGATGTGCCGGATGTACCGTCGGGAGGCGGAGAATCCGATGATGGCGGAGATACCGAATACTAGGAGAGGTAGCTTACAATGAGAAAAGTGAAGAAAATACTTTATTTATTGTTTGTAGTATGCATGTTGTGTCCATGTATGTCTATGATTGTTCATGCGGCGTCCGCAGAACTGCGTTTTTCGGACCCATCTACAACTGTGGGGGCCGAGGTAGAGGTATTAATCAAGATCTATTCTTCGGATGATGTTGAGACTCTGAATGTGACCTTAGCCTATGATAAGGATAAGCTGAGATTTATCAGCGGGGATAATGCAACCGGAGGAGACGGCTCCATTGCTCTGACCGGAGTGCTGACGGATGGATACACGTTGAAGTTTCAGGCGCTTTCGGAAGGGACGGGCAACATCACAGTATCCCAATCGTCGGGAACGGATTCTGACGGCGCGGAATTGGATATGACCAATGGAAGCTCGGCGGTAACGATTGGGCCCGGCGACCCGTCTCTGATTCAGCCGGAAGAAGAAAATGGTGAAGGTAGCGGCGGCAGTACGGTTACCGGAGATGGCCCGCAGGTAGAGGTTGACGGAGTTCAGTATGTTGTCACCAATGAATTTTCTGACGCGGTAGTCCCGGAAGGATTTACAAAGGGCGAGATGATGCTGGAAGGACAGACTTGTCAGGTAGTGACTCAGCCGGTCAGCAATACCTCGGCATTTTACCTCACGCCTGTTGCAGGCGGCGACCCGGATTTTTATCTCTACGACGGAGATATAGGTTCCTTTCTCCCCTTTGAGTCCGTAAGTATTTCCTCTGACCGTTATATTGTACTTTTAAGGGATGACGGCTCTGTAGATTTGCCAAATAGATATCAAGAGACCCGATTAACCTTGAATGGTAAGGAATTTACGGCTTGGCAGGATGTAGACATGGCAGATTATTATGTTGTGTATGCCTTGAATGCGGATGGAACGAAAGGATTGTATCAGTATGATACGGTTGACAAGACATATCAGAGATATGTGGAGCATATTACAAAGGCTAAGTCGACCAAGAAGGAGGCCCGGGGATGGTGGGGAAAGGTTCTGCAGTTTGTGGAGGATTTCCTGGATATCGTTCTGATTGTCGGCATGATGCTGATGCTTGTCCTGATTGGCTTTTTGGTTGTGGTCAGTGTGAAGCTTCGGAACCGTAATCTGGAATTGGATGATTTATATGATGAATACGATATTGATCCGGACAGGGATGAGGAACCCATGCCAAGGCCGAAAAAGCCTGCCCCCGGAAAAGGGATTAACGCTGCGGTAAGAAGGAATGCGGATGAACCGGCAGTCAGAGTTCCTGTTAAGACCATGAGTCTGAAAGAAGAAGATCTTTTTGACGACTTCGACGATATGGATGATGACGACGACGATTTTGACAGCTATGACGACGATTATGATGATGATTATGATTCAGGTTCGAATGACGATGATGATGACGATTATGGTTATGATGACGATGATGATTATGACGATTATGACGACGATGATGACTACGGCGGCAGTTCAAATGATGTAATCGATGATCTGGATGACCTTTTAAACATGCAGTCCCAGAAGAAACGAGGGAAGAAGAAGGGGGATACATTCCAGGTAGATTTTATCGATTTAGATTAGCGTATGATAATCATTGCATTAATTTCACAGAAAATCAGCGCCTTGCAAGGAGGCGGACGTTGATTTTTCAGGGATTAATGCAATGATTTTTATTAAAGAAGTAAAGGAGCAGGATAATATGTGTGGAATAGTAGGTTATATCGGAAACAGACAGGCAGCGCCGATTTTGTTAGACGGCCTGGCAAAGCTTGAGTACAGAGGATATGATTCGGCAGGGATTGCCATATACAACGAGGGTAAGATAGACATGCTCAAATCCAAGGGCAGGCTTAAGGTACTAAGCGAGCTGACCCATGACGGCGCCACACTGCCCGGAACTATGGGAATAGGCCATACCCGATGGGCAACCCACGGTTCCCCGTCAGATGTGAATGCTCATCCTCATTTTAACGCGGATAAGAGTATTGTGGTTGTACATAATGGTATCATTGAGAACTACTTAAAGCTTAAGAAGAAACTGGAAAAAAAGGGATACGAGTTTATCTCTGAGACGGATACGGAGATTATAGCACATCTTCTTGACTATTATTATCAGGGGAATCCGCTGCAGGCAATCACGAAGATTATGCACCGGATGGAAGGCTCCTATGCCCTGGGGATTATCTTTAAGGAGCGTCCTGGCGAGCTCTACGCTGTGCGAAAGGACAGCCCGCTTATCGTGGGACATACGGAAGGCGGTAATATTATTGCGTCCGACGTTCCGGCAGTCCTTCGATATACCAGAGACGTTTACTTTATTGAAAATGAAGAAATCGTCCGTATGACCGTAGATTCCATGGAATTTTTTAATGTGGATGAGGAGCCTGTTGACAAAGAGCCTGTCCGGATTGAGTGGGATGTGAATGCAGCCGAGAAGGGCGGATATGAGCATTTCATGTTAAAAGAAATGTATGAGCAGCCGAAAGCCGTAATGGATACATTTTCTCCCAGAATCAAGGGCGGCAGGATTGAGATTGAAGAACTTGGAATGACAGACGAGGAGATTCGCAAGATTCAAAAGATTATGATAGTTGCCTGTGGTTCCGCATCCCATGTAGGCCATACCGGCAAATACATCCTGGAAGGACTTGCAAGGATCCCTGTGGAGGTAGACATGGCCTCAGAATTTCGTTACCGCAGTCCGATTTTGGATGAACATACGCTGTTAATCGTAATCAGTCAGTCAGGAGAGACGGCAGATACGCTGGCAGCCCTTCGTGAGGCAAAAAAACTGGGCGCAAGGGTATTAGGGATTGTCAACGTGGTAGGAAGCTCCATTGCAAGGGAGGCAGACAATGTGATGTACACCTGGGCGGGGCCGGAGATTGCCGTTGCCACAACCAAGGCTTATTCGGCACAGCTTACCGCCATGTATCTCCTTGCAATGAAATTTGCACAAGCAAGAGGCCGGCTTGACGATAACGAGATAGAGGGAATGATTGGGGATATGAAAGCCCTTCCCGCCCAAATCGAGATGATACTAAACAACCGGGAGAAGATCCAGAAGTTCGCCAACCGCTACCTGGCGGCAAGAGACATCTTCTTTATCGGGCGGGGAATCGACCATGCAATCTCAATGGAAGGATCCCTGAAGCTAAAAGAAATCTCTTACATCCACTCCGAGGCATATGCAGCCGGCGAGCTAAAGCATGGAACCATCTCTTTGGTAGAGGAGGGAACTCTGGTCGCCGCAGTACTGACTCAAAAAGAGCTATACAAAAAGATGATTAGCAATATGGAAGAAGTCCGCACCCGGGGCTCCTTCGTCATGGCAGTCACCCTGGAAGGGAACACCGAAGTAGAAAAAGCGGCAGACTACGTAATCTACATACCAGAGACAAACAAATACTTTACCAACTCCTTAGCTATCATACCCCTCCAGCTCTTCGCCTACTACATAGCCGTAGGCCGCGGCTGCGACGTAGACAAACCCAGAAACCTGGCAAAATCCGTACCCGTAGAATAAATATTATCAAAAATGATGGCCGGTCCCGCTCTGCCGGCCACCAAAAAAATTTCCGTCCCTCCCTCACTCTATCAATTCCTCCAACCCATGGAATGTATACCCCATATCCTCCCATTTTCCCAGCAATTCATCCAGAATCTCGGCATTGGTACTTGAAGTACTATGTAACAGCACAACGGCCCCGGGGTGGATGCGGCCCAGCAATTTATCGAACGCTTCCTCATGGGAAGGCTGGTCATCCTGATACCAGTCGACATAGGCAAGGCTCCAGAAGAACGTATGATATCCCAGCTCCTTCGCCATCCGGAGGTTATCCGTACTATATTTGCCCTGAGGCGGCCGATAGTATTTGGTCATTTCCTCCCCCGTAATCTCCTTATAGAGGACTTCCACATCCTTCAATTCTTTTTCAAACGCCTCTTTTGTGGAAATTTGTGACATATCAGGGTGGTGATAGGTGTGATTTCCCACTGTATGCCCTTCTTCATGCATACGTTTCACAAGCTGCGGGCTCGTAGAAATGAAGTTTCCCACGACGAAGAAGGTAGCGCTGGCTTTGTGTTTTTTCAGAGCGTCCAGAAGGGCCTCTGTATTTCCGTTTTCATATCCGCAGTCAAAAGTCAGATAAATATTTTTCTCATCCGTATCTTCCGCGTAGTAGGCGTCATACTGTTTTAACTCCTCAAAAGTAGCGTTTGCTACAGGCGGTTTTCCTTCCTCCTGAAAGCTTAGGCCCCAGTTGTCGGCGGCCGGCATAATATGGGAGGATACGTTTTGCTCGGAGGTTAAGGCAGCTTCAGGCGAAAATTTCATGGCAATGAAGCTGCCCGCAAAATAGGATAAGACAAAGAGTAAGGTGATTCCTACAGGTTTGAGATATTTAGTGTGATAGGATGACATAGATGAAATACTCCATTGTTACTGAGAACACAGTAGATGTGAACAGTAACACTCCATTTGAGTTTGTTATAGTATGTATATGCATTTCCTTGCAATGTATGTGAAAAGAGTGTAGAATTACATAGAACTGTTTACGAAAATGAGAGCATTTTGGAGAGAGAAGAATTAGGAAGCAAAAAAGGCAGACTCTCCGAAAGAGGAAAGAACGAGGTAAGATAATGAAGAAAAATGCTGAGAAAATCAAGTGGATGACCTTTGGCTTTCTGGCCGCCCATATCTTTTTGTTTTGT
>CATLIP010000078.1 GCA_949957035.1 uncultured Lachnospiraceae bacterium | reverse complement strand
ACATGAAGGAGAGGAAAAAACGACTGAAGCGGTTGTTGGCGGTGGCGTTGTCCCTTGTGGTGATTGGAGGTTCGGTGAATCTGCCTGTTCTGACATCACTTGCAGAGGATGATGTGGATGGCAGCGGGGCTCCGGTTTCAGAGACGGACGTAACGGGCGCGCCGGCGGAACCGGATGTACCGGACAAGCAGGAAACGGAGCCGGAAGTGACAGTACCTGCTGAACCGGAAGACAAAGACAACAACGAGGATGCAGGTTCTGAGGGAGAGACTTCTACAATCAACGTGGAAGTGAAAGGTAAGGATGTAGATCTTCCGGACAGCGATGAATTGTTCGCAGGTTATGTAGACCAGCTTTTCTATGCCGGCGCCAATGACGGTATCGCTACACTTGGAGAAGTCGGTGCGAATAAGCTGACGGATCCAAAAGAGAAGGCAGTTTATGATAACTTAAAAAGCCAGATAGAGAAAATTGCTGCCGGTACGGTGACAACTACATCGGGAATTAAGATATCATATCCGGTGTCTTGGACAGCGGAAACATTAGGTATTTCCCCATCAGCTAATAATACCACGATGATTAATGCAGTAAAGGCTAAACTTTCGGAGGAGATTGATCCAATCATATCTTATCTGTTAATGGACTGCCCATATGATTTTTATTGGTTTGATAAGACAGAAGGATATGCATATGGCTTTGATCTTACTTCCGGCGGAGGAAAATATAGTGTATCGCAGTTAGAGTTTGAATTTGCGGTTGCATACGAGTATCAGGGAGCCGGCGGCTGGACTCAGATTGATGCCAGTAAAGTCAGCGGTGTAAAAAAAGCAGCCGACAATGCGAAGGCTATTGTGGCAAAGCATGCCAATAAGTCGGATTATGCGAAGCTTGCCGCATATTGTCAGGAGATTTGTGATTTAGTATCATACTATGACGACGCGGCGGCAGACAAGAACATGCCTTACGGTAATCCTTGGCAGTTGATTTGGGTGTTCGATGGAGATACCAATACGAATGTTGTATGTGAAGGTTATGCCAAAGCTTTCCAATATCTGTGTGACCTATCAACCTTCAGTGGGAATACGGTATGCTATACCATTTGCGGAGATATGGACGGCGGAACCGGTGCAGGCGGTCATATGTGGAATATCGTTACATTAGAAGGAAAGAATTATCTGGTTGATGTGACGAACAGTGATACTGGCTCAATCGGTTTCGATGGCAGTTTGTTCCTGGCAGGAACCAAAGCCAATGCAGATGGAAGCTATACGTTCACCATTTGGGGCGATGACATTAAATTTATCTATGATGATGACCAGCTGAGCCTGTTTGGGGCAGAAGTTTTGAAACTGTCAGAGACGAATTATATTCAGAAACCAAAACTTACAATTAATATGCCGGCTATAACTGTTACATACGGTGATGCAGTAAGCGATGGCGTATTGACAGGATATTCTGTGACGGATGAGGACAAAAAAACGGTTGAGGGTATCGTTGCCTGGGCAAGTGACGTTACATCCTATGGCAATGCAGGCCAGAACACATTCAGAGCAGTATTTATTCCAAAAGATTTGAACACATATGCAGCGGAGACGTTCGAGGTAAAAGTAACTGTAAATCCAAGACCGATTACAGTGACGGCTCAAAAGGCGGAAAAGACATACGGAGAAGCAGATCCTGAGCTTAAGTATGTTGTTGACAGCACAACACCTTTAGTTGAAGGTGAGAGCCTTTCAGGTGCGTTGGTGCGTGACAAGGGCGAGGATGTGAAAACAGACGGGTATGCAATCAATGTGGGAACACTGGCAAGTGAGAACCCGAACTATAAGATTACATTCACAGGTAGTGTTTTTGAGATTAAGCCAACAAGTAACTATACTTCCAGCGCTGCCAAAGAGCAGAATGTGGTAGCGGGAGTGGGAACATTCACGAAGCCTGTATTTACCGGTGTGAATAATGAGGAGATTCCGGGGGCTGTTACTTATAGCTACAATGGAACCTCACAAATGACCTATGAACAGGTAGTATCAGAGCTTGCGAAATTAAAGGTTGGCGACACCGGAAAGATTACTTATAGCTTTGTTCCGGGCAGTGGAAATTATATTGGCAGACAAGAGGACATTCTTTTTACAGTCAGAGATATCGAGTTTGTTGTTGACGGACAGCAGGCTACAATTAAGAATGCGGTAACAGTTAAGAGTAATCCGACTTACGGTGATTCCTGGGCTGATATCGTGAAGATTAAAAAACTTACGGCAAAAGTCGGTGACGAGAGCGACAGCGAGGCAGGACACTTTACATTAGATGTTACCGGTATGCCCCAGGCAGGAGAAGGACAGGCCTTCCGCGTATTATACAACGGGACCATCAGCGGTAAGGAGTTTAAGGATCAGGAGGTTATAAGGGGCGTTGTGACGGTTGCTCCGAAGGCGCTGACATGGGATGTAAGCGGATTACAGGCAGTGGACAGCCAGACAACCCTTGTGGGTAATACGGCAACCCTTTTCGGTGAGTTAAAGGTATCAGGAATCCTTGCTGCCGATGCTTCAGATGTTAAGTTTATCCCGGAGAGCACATTAGTGGGTACATATGCAGATACCAAACCGGGCGCGCAGAAAGTAACCCTTGCATGGGCGGATGCTGATTATGTTGCGGCTCTTACCGGAACGAAGATTGGCAATTATACATTGCCGTCAGCATTGCCGGAGATTACCGGAAAAATCAATGCAGTTTTTGAGCAGACGAATGTTCCGGAATCAACGGACGACGTACAGTACAAGCTGGTAATAGAGACCGGAATGTCACAGGTTCCGGAAGCCTTAAAGGCAATCGAGGAATTGAATACTCCGGCGAAGATTGAAGAACGGATGAAGTCTGAGATTAGGAAGAAGCTGCCGGATGGAAGTGATTCTGTTGAGGTCTATGATGTAGTCTTAATGGTTAAGGATGAGAATGGTAACTGGGAGAAGGCAACTCAGGAGAACTTCCCGAAGAATGGTCTTACCGTTACATTATCATATCCGAAGGGAACCGGAAAAGATTCTCATAATTTCGAAGCGGCACATATGTTTACAAAAGAAATGAATGGACATAAGCCGGGCGAAATCGAATTTCCGTCTGTAGAGAAAGGAGATTCAATCCAGTTTAAAGTAACCAGCCTGTCACCAATCGCATTAGGCTGGAAGGAAGTAAAGGCAGTTGGCGGAAATGGAAACAATCAGAATACAATTACAAATTCTATTCCGAGGAAGTCCGCAGCGCCGAAGACCGGCGACACGAACACAATCCTGCTCTATGCGCTCTTTATGATGTTGGGAGCAGCAGGCGTTGGTTATAGTGTAAAGCGCAGAACAATGAGGTAAAAGAGTAATAGAAAACATTGATAAATACCTCCCATACATGAAAAAAAGTGATTGGAATTCATACCGCAGGAAAGATATACTTAAGACAGTATATACAACAGAAAGAGGAGGTAATAAGTATGTCTATTACAGCGGAAACCGCAAAAGCTCATGCGAATGACCCGGCAGTGCTCTGTTGCAGAGCAGAGGGCGGTATCACCATCGAGGCAGCGAACTTGGAGGACCCGGCAATCTTTGATGAGTTGGTTGATTCCGGATTATTGAATCTGGACGGATGTCTCACAATCGGGCAGGTATTGGGGGCAAAGCTTACGAAGACCAGTGATTCACTCTGTCCATTGACCGTGGACAATGTAGAAGGCTTCAAAGACGCATCTGAAAGCGATGCAGAGGAACCGACAGAAGGGGAAGCCAAAGAGCCGGCCCCGGCGGTTGAGATGAACGTACAGGGTGCGGTTACAACGGTAAAGAGCGGCAAAGTAGTCATTTCCATCAAAGAGGGTAAGGACATTTACCTGGAACTTCCCATATAGGGAATGCCCCAAATGTTACATGAATAAGGCAGAGGACTTAAAAATCCTCTGCCTTTATTTTTTTCAGTATTTTTTCTACGAATACTTTCGCATGTTCAAGGTCAAGGCTGTCGGGATGAGTCAGCGCCTGGTCAAAATTACGCAGACACAGATTAATCTGTGAGGTATTCTCTTTGGTCCGTTTGGCTTCATATTTCTGACGGACCCGTTGAGGCATCTTGCCCTGGCAGATAAATGCTCCCAGATATTCATTGTCAGACTCAATCCACGCATTAGCGCTGTGCTCGATGGCGCTGTAATATTCCGGAGAATCACCCATGCCGCAGGTTCCGAAAAGAGCAATCTGCTTGCCGCTTAAGTCATTCAGAAAATCGCTGACAATCATACTGCAGGAACCCTGATGTACGCAGAAGCCTATGAAGTAAATACGGGCTTCAGGAATCAGTTTGTCCGTCGTGATATCGATTAAGTCTTTGGAAGTTCCGGGAAGATGGGAGAAGATAGTCGCGGCTATTTTCTTCGTATTCCCGGATTCACTTTGATATAGTACGAGATATTCCAACATGGCTATGATTCCTTTCCTGTGAGCTTATCTTAAATATATCCGCCTGGCATTCCGCCGCCTCCGCAGCAGAAACCGCTGCCGCAGCACATATTACATACAATGTTAGCAATACAAAGTTTCGTACACAAGTCGGTGCCGCCCATAAATGTGGTCTGATAGGGCCCTTGTTGCTGCTGATACCATGTCCCTCCGCTTTCAAAACGCCGAACAAGAAACTGATACTGAAGGTTATCTGGTTCTAGGCGGAATGCTTCCCTGGCATGCTGTAAGGCAATGGCATTGTTTCCGATACCAGAGTTTGCCAGTGCGCTGTAATAATACCAACGGGCATTTCGTTCTTTGATTCCATTCAAAAGGTTCAAGGCTTCCCGGTAATGGCGGCTGTTAATAAAGTTAGAGGCTGCTTTTAAGTGAAGGTCCTCTTCCGTTTCGTCAGACGCTGCCTGTTGATACTGGGCATTAAAACCGCGAAAATTTCCGAAACCGCCGTAAGAGCCGGATTCCTCATATTCCCGCTCCTGCATAATCTGTTGATAAGCCTGCTGAACCTCTTTGAACCGGGTTTCCGCCTGGTCTTTGTTGGGATTATTGATATTCGCGTCCGGATGAAATTTGCGGCTTAAGCTGCGGTAGGCTTTCTTTATCTCTTCGTCGGATGCGTTCCGGGAGATACCCAGAACGCTGTATGGGTCTGTCATTTTTCTTCTCCTAAATATGATAATATTGACGTCTAAGTGTTATTTCTGCGCTCCCTGACTTGTGTGTAGCGGCACCAAACACCAGAATATAGTATATTACGAAGAATGTCAGTATGCAAGAGGATTGGAAGTTTTTCAAATTCGCGGGAACATTCTGCCATCATAAGCGTCAATAGCTTTCGGCAGTTATCCGAAAAATCAGAATCCTTCTGAAAGGCTTCTTTGAAAGGATTATAACTATGAGACTGGATATCCTTTTCTACATCCTCATAGGCATCCATCAGATAGATAAATTTGCCCAGGAAGAAGCCAATCTTCCGAAGAGATGCCTCCCATTCATCCTTGCGACAGGCGAAAAGCTCTGCCATGATATTTCCGAAAAGGCCTGCCATCAGGTCGAAGTTCTGTTCATTTTTCTTTTCGTAAGCGGACAGACGTTTTAAATTAAAAGAAACGGCGGATACCTTGGAGGGATATTGCTGATAAATCTTCTTCACTTCAGGGCCAAGAAGCCTTGCTGCAATATATCCTTTGCGCCTGCGCTCATCTTCCCAGTCGTCTTTGCATTTGTAATAAGATAAAATGAGGTTGACTTTAGCGGCATACTCTGTAAATGTATTCGTCCTTGCAGTATGTTTTCCCAGAGGGTGAACAATGCAGTTGACCGTCTCTTTTTTCTCCTTCGGTTCATAGAGACCGGTCAGAAGCACGATTAGAAATGTCATATCGAAGGAAAGGGTAGCCTGCCCCCGCATGCCGTAACGTTCTTTCAGGCATTTGCAGAGGCCGCAGTAGTAAGAATGGTACATGTCGTAATCCTTGAATTTCATCTCTGCCTTGTTGATTGCAATATATCCAAACATCAGAAACCTCGCCTTTAGCTGTTTTTAATAAATGTTGAGTTACACTTAGGGCATCGAATCTCAATACGCCCTTTGCCCCTGGGGATACGAATCTTCTGACGGCAGGTTGGACATTTGTAGATGTGATGGGTCTTGCGCTGAATCATCAGATTCTTCTGCTTATAAAAAGCCTGGCGCAGCTTATAGGTCTTGCCAAGATACCATTGGTTTTCCGAAGAGCGCTTGTAGATGTTCCTAGAAAACATACGAAAATACGAATAAATGATACAAGCCCAAGATACCAGCGAGAGAATCATGCTGTTATGAAAGCCCGCCAAAATCATGGTCACAAGCCCGGCAATAATCGTAAATTTTCCTAAAGAATCCATTCCGTAACGACCGTACATAAATCGAATAAATTTTTCTTTCACGTATATCAACCTCCTAATATATGTTCCATGATACGCTGTATCGAGGGAAAGTCAATAAATTGCCGATAAAAAATATATAAAGTTTTAAAGTTTTTGAAACGCTTTCATAGATGGATAGTTCGTGATATAATAGCAGAAGATTTGTATAAAAAGATGGAAGAGTGAAGAGTATGAAAGAATTAACCAGATTGATAAAAGAGGATATGAAACCGGCTCTTGGCGTGACAGAGCCAGGGGCCATTGCCTATGCGGTTGCAAGCGCTAAAAGTCATATACAGGGAGAGGTCACGAAGGTGCGGGTGGCGCTGAATTCGGGAATGTATAAGAATGCATATACCTGTGGAGTCCCTAATTCGTCGAACTTCGGGATTCTGTATGCAGCGGCCTTAGGAGCCGCGGCAGCAGATGCCGCGAAAGGCTTGGAAGCTCTTGCGGATATTAGTCCAAAGGATGACGCAAAAGCAGAGAAGATGGTGAAGGACGGGGTGATAGAGGCGGTTCTTGACCATATTGGTTCTAGGATAATGATTGACGCAGTTGTAGAGAGCGGGCAGGAGAATTGCAGGGTACTTATTCGGGACAGCCATACACATATCGTTTCCATAGAGAAGAACGGTGAGCAGATTTACACAGAGGAACCGTCTTTACAGGAACCGGAAGAACCGGACAGGGGAGAGGCTGCTGTTCATCAGTATTCCCTTCATGATATTTTAGAATATATTCGGGAAGTTCCCAAGGAGGAGATTTCTTTTATAGGAGAAGCATTTTCCATGAATATGGAGCTTCTTAAGGAAGGTCTTGCATCTGAGCGGGCAGTGATTACGAAGAATCTGTTGAAAGAAAACGGAGGCGGTATTATTTCAGAGAATGCGTTGAAAACGGCTCAGCTATTGTGCAACGGAGCCATTGAAGCCCGGGTTCTGGGACTTGCAAGGCCGGCAATGAGTATTACCGGAAGCGGAGCGCATGGTATTATTGCGACCATGCCTTTGCTGGCGCAGTACAAAGCAGAAGGAAAGGGAATGGAGGAGGATACCCTCTTTAGAGCCGCTGCGCTGAGTTATCTGATTACCATGTATATAAAAGAATACTCAGGAAGATTATCCGCGTTCTGCGGCTGTGGAATTGCGGCAGGAACAGGAATGGCGTGCGGACTTGCATTTATGAAAGGCGCAGGCGAAGAAGAGATTGACAAGGTGATTCGGAATATGGCCAGCGGACTGACCGGTATGATTTGCGACGGCGGAAACCATGGATGTACCATGAAAGGAATTGTTGCTGTGGACGCGGCTTTTCGCGCTGTGAATATGGCGTTGGCGGGCGTGTGTATTGAGAGTATTCACGGGATTAACGGCAGGACGGCGGAAGATACCATGCGGCATATGGGCATGATTGCTTCTCCGGGGATGGTTGGAACAGAAAAGACGATTGTGGAGATAATGAAGAATAAGTAACCCGCTGTGGGATGGAAACATAGAGGAGTGTAGGGCATGGAAGAAATTAGACGAAAGAACGGCGGTAATAGCCGGCGGCCGGCAGATGGTAAGAGCATCCGAAGCAGAGAGGTGGAGGGAAGGCCGACAGATAACAAAAGTATCAGCGGCAGGAGGAAAAAAAGTGGCCGCGCTGCAAGCGAGAGTATTAGCCGGGAGAGGGCAGGAGGAAGGCCGACGGATGGTAAGAGTATCCGAAGCAGAAGCTTGGAAGGAAGGTCGTCCGACGGAAAAAGTATGAATCATGGGAACAGTCGTAAAGGCCGCAGAAAAAAGAAGAAGCAGAAGAATAATCTGCTGACGAATGTGATTCTGGTTGTGGCTTTTGCGGTGTTTTGCGTATCTGCCTTTCAGTTGATTAAGATTGGTAAGGGTTACCACGATGGAAGAAGCGAGTACGAGAAGATTCGCGAGCTTGCAATTAAGGAGGATAAAAAGGAAGGGCCGGGCTTTCAGGTGAATTTTGACGAGCTGCTTGCCCTGAATCCGGACACGATTGCATGGCTTAGGTTTGACCCGGAGCCGTCGGTCATTAATTATCCGGTTGTACAAGGGAAGGACAATGAGGAATATCTGCACAAGACTTTTTCGGCAAATGAAAACACATTGGGGACTATTTTCTTGAATGTGGATAACAACGCGAATTTTTTGGATGAAAATTCTCTTCTGTACGGACATTATATGAATGACGGTTCCATGTTCCGCCATCTGGAGGATTATAAGGATAAGGCGTTCTGGGAGGCAAACCCCTATTTTTACATCTATACGCCGGATGGCCAGGAGATGGTTTATCATATCTATTCAGTGGGAGAGGTGCTGGATACGTCGGAGACTTATCTGACGGATTTTCCTACCAATGACGACTATCAGAAGTTTCTGGACATGACGAAGGAAGTTGCAATGTACGATACAGGAATTGAGGTGACGACGGCTGATACTATCGTTACGCTGTCTACCTGTACCAGCGCCAACAATGACCATCGGTTTGTAGTCCGGGGGGTAAAAGTAAAGGAGTAGGTCATGAGAAATGATTATGTATATGAAGTCGGAGATATTGTGACGCTTAAGAAACAGCATCCTTGCGGAAGCAAGGAATGGGAGATTTTGAGAGTGGGGGCGGATTTCCGGCTGAAATGTCTGGGGTGCGGGCATCAGATTATGATAGCGCGCAAGCTTGTAGAAAAAAACACGAAGGATTTGCGGAAAAAGGCTTGAAACAAGCCCTGAATTATGCTATCATAATAATCCGTGATACAATGAATCTGCCGGTACAGACGGCAGATTTCCTTGCTCCCAACAAGGATTGGGGGCCAAAAGACCAGAAGGAGGTGCAGAGACGACATGAACAAATATGAATTAGCTGTTGTTGTCAGTGCAAAGATCGAAGATGACGAGAGAGCACAGGTAGTCGAGAAGGTGAAAGCGTTAGTAGAGCGCTTCGGCGGCCAGATCTCTGATGTCGATGAATGGGGTAAGAAAAGATTAGCTTACGAGATTCAGAAGATGAGAGAAGCATACTACTATTTCATCCACTTCGATGCCGAAGCTGATGTTCCGGGCGAGATTGAACAGAGAATCCGTATTATGGACAACGTAATCAGGTATTTATGCGTTAGACAGGATGCATAGGCAGGAAGTTGAGGTAATTATATGAATAAAGTAATTTTGATGGGACGCTTAACAAGAGATCCGGAGGTGAGGTATTCTCAGGGTGAGAACTCATTGGCGATTGCGAGGTATACCCTTGCCGTAGACCGCAGGTTTAAGAGAGACGGCGAGCCGACCGCAGATTTTATCAACTGTGTGGCATTTGGAAAAGCGGCAGAGCATGCCGAGAGATATTACCGTCAGGGACTCAAGATCGTAATCACAGGAAGGATTCAGACGGGAAGCTATACGAATAAGGATGGCGTGAAGGTCTACACGACGGATATTGTGGTAGAAGAGCAGGAGTTTGCAGAGAGCAAGGCTGTGAGCGACGCCAATGCCGGAGGCTACCGTCAGGCTCCATCATCGGCGCCGGCACCGGCTCCTGTATCGGATGCAGGCGACGGCTTCATGAATATTCCGGATGGAATTGATGAAGAATTACCGTTTAATTAGGGAATGAAAGGAGAGTAATATCATGGCTTACGATAAAGGCAATCGTCCGGAAGGCGGCTTCAAGAGAAGAGGCGGCGGACGCAGAAGAAAGAAAGTATGCGTATTCTGCGGTAAGGAGAATAACGAGATTGATTACAAGGAT
>CATLIP010000077.1 GCA_949957035.1 uncultured Lachnospiraceae bacterium | reverse complement strand
CTGATTTTCCATCTGCGTCGTTGTCGTCAATCGGCGTAGCGCCCACTACGCCTCATTCCTCCGCCTTGCATATGAAAAATCATCCTGCGTTATATGGCTAGGAACTTATTTTTCGGTGTACTAGTAGGTAATCTCCCGTCCTCAATTTCACGGCAGGTTTCCCCTGAAAACACTCCTCTCATGCCAACACATTCTTATGTATCAGATTCGCAAGGGGATAGTTCGTCGGATTCGTGTACTGCATAATCTTTTTTCTGACCTCGTCCTTCTTCTTCTGATCCTCGTCTTCCTTTTTTGAGAAATCATCGATCAAAAACTCAATATTCTTCTGCATCATCCGGACCGTATGAGCCATATTTCCCATGATGTCGATGACATTCCTCGGGTTAGTGGCAATGAATTCTTCCAGTGAATCATTGGTGACACGCATAACAAGCACTTCGTTATAGGCAACCACCGTGTAAATGCACGGCAGGTCGGAAAATACGTTCAGTTCCCCGAAACACCTGCCCTTGGAGTAGATCCCAATCAAATGCTCTTCCTTCTCCCCATAGCGGTTAAAGACTGCCACGGAACCGGATAAAATCTTAAACATGCTGTCGTTTACTTCTCCCTCTTTCAGAATCATTTCATCTGCGTGAAACGTCTGCATCCTGGGTTTCTTCTTTTTTTCGTCCATATCTGTCTGTCCCCTAATCTCCTATATCCGTATGCCCCTGCTCAAACTCCCACTGCAGGCCGTATTTATCAATGAAATAAAAATACTTGGTGTTGCCTAAGATATCCGCCGCCTTCTGCTTTCCCTCGGCGTCATTCTCTTTTGCCTCGTCAAAATAGTGGAAATCTGACGGCTCAGTTTTGCTGATTTGGTAGACTTTATATTCTTCCGTAGTATTAATCAAGGTTACGTCAGGCTGTGCTTTGATATACTCAAAAGCTTCTTCGATATTAATAACCTTCAAGGCAACGTGCCTGGCGCCGCTGATATCGTTTGCATGGAAGCATATTGGCTCCTGGCGTCCTTTCGGGTTGTGGTAGCACATTAATTCGATGGTGAATTTTGTTCCCGGAACATCCATGAAGCCGATGGATACTTCGGCTTCTTCGGCTTCCTTAATAAAGCCGCCTGCCTGAAAGAACCCTTTATTCTTCCAATGAGGGATATGCTGGTTCGGGACTGCACCCAAGATCCGCTCGTAATACTTGAATGCCTCCGGTACATCGTCTACGAAGATGCAGACGTGTGAAAGACCTGTAAAAGTTGGTTTTTGCATAGATATATTTCCTTTCAATTCTCATTTGATAATGCCACGGTCACGGCAT
This sequence comes from uncultured Lachnospiraceae bacterium, assembly GCA_949957035.1. The sequence continues at coordinate 8,914 of CATLIP010000077.1, read as the reverse complement.
AACGCTTCTATACTTCTGTCATAGGTAGCCTCGGCTTCTTTAGAAAAGAAGCAGCCCGGTACTCCCTCATTGTGGTCCCGGTGATGGGCCACACATTCACAACATTTGCCATGCCTTGGACAGTCATATGTACACGGACATGGTCTTTGGTTCTCGCAATGATTCATGTTATTATCCTCCTTACGCAATTATAACAATCTGTCTTCTTAAATTGTTGCAGTTGGGATAATATGTATCTATTTTGGGACAATATTTAGTTCCGCTACCGTATTATTCATATTCAGCACCCGCATATACTGGAAATCCGACATAATCTTTTTAAGCAAGGCGATTCCGCCTACGGTCACGTCCTCTTTTTGCCCCTCGCCGTCCGGGCTATACTCCAACGGATTGAAGGGAATGCCGTCGTCACGGATCCGCAGGATATACTTATCATCCTGTATGGTAAAGCTAATATCCATGTAATTCTTCCGGTCAGCACGGTAGCCGTACTGCACAATATTCGCGGCAATCTCCTCCATGGCAAGGCCAAGGATCTTGGCATCCCGCTCCGTAATATGATTCTCCTCACAGAAGGAGAACAATTTCTCACGGAACGCAATGACCTCATCCAAGTCATTTCGGATGGAACAGTCTAGGTTCTTGACTTGCTCCACTTCCGGCAGCATATAGACTCCCCGCTCGAACCTGCCTTTTCTCTGCCCAAGCATCCGGTAAAGGCAGCTCAGCAGAATCGTAGCAGCTTCGCTTACGACTGCCGCCGCGCACACTCCAAAAAGTCCCCACAGGAAAATCCCGCCAAGGGTCAGGGGCACAATGACCAGAAATCCCTGAAGCGCCGTGATCACCGTAGACAGCCCGGGCTGTAAGATCGTCTGGTAGTAGGACATCAAAAACTTATTGTACACATAGAACGGAAAACTCAGCGCAAAGATACGAAGGGCCATATTGCACATGCCAAGCATCTCCCCCTGGGTAATCCCGAAAAGTCCTGCAATAAACTGCGGCGCCGCAAGGAATATGAGAAGCAGCGCGGCAATCGCAAGATAACTGTAGGTAAGCACCTTTTTGCAAAGCACACGGATCCCATAGTAATCCTTCTCCCCGTAGAGAATTCCCGCAATATTCTGCACCAGCCCGATAATACCGCCCACGCACAGCTCCGCAATCAACACCGCATTGGCGCAGACCGAGTAGACTGCCATAGGGTCATTTCCCAAGATCCTGACAATGGCAGAATTGATGATCACAGACTTTAAAGCCGACATCAGCGTAAACGCCGCACTGGGAATTCCCGCCTTTGCCGCAAGGCCGGCATAACGCAGCGTCTCCCCCGCGGGCTTTCGCAGATGCAGCATCCGGTGCTTTGAGCGGAAATAGAACACCACCGTCACCATCCCGGCAAAATAACCGATCACGGTGGCAAGCGCACTTCCCGCCATCCCGATTTTCAACCCTTTCAGGAAAACCAGATCCAACGCCAGATTGACCACATTGGCAATGATAAAAAGCATACTGCCAAGCTGGGGATGGTTATCCGCGTTCATAAAATAGCAGAAGATAATCGCCAGCGTCAGAATCGGTATCCCTCCAAAATTCACGGCAATATAGGGCTGCGCCAACGCCGCAAGGGTCTCATTCCCCGCAAGAGCCATTGCAAGGACGCCGGGAAGGAACGGGGTAAACACCGCAAAGAACAGCGACAGGACCAGCCCCGCCCCGACCGAAGCGCTGAACACACCGTCCGCCTCCCGGGTATTCCTTTTCCCCAACAGCACGGCGGCTTCCGCCGCCCCTCCCATTGCCAGCATCATAGCCGGCATCTGAAGGAGCAGCAGCACAGGCATGGAAATCTCGATTGCCGCCATGGCATCCGGGCCAAGAATATTCCCTACGATCATGCCGTCCACCACATTCCCAAGCTGCATCGCCACCGTCATCAGCACACCGGGCAAAATATACTGATGAATCTTCTTATTAATCAAAAATCCATTTCTCTCCATCATGCAATCCTATATTCTCCCGTCAAAAAATCCCAGCGTTTGAAGGGCTGTAAGCGCATTTTTCAGATATCCTCCATCCGGCATCGGCCACTTGAACCCAAGCCTGTAAAGCGCCTTGGTGGTAAACCCGTTATCCGCATCAATATAGACCGAACTGTTATCCTTATCACTGGAAGAATAGGCAATCAGCCCTGAAATCAATTCATTCTTCTCCTCATTCTCAAGGGCAGAAAGCAATGCCTCGTTAAAGTCCTCATCACTCACAATCTCAACCTCAATCCCCGACTGGTTCATCTGCTCGATGACATCCGCCATCTGAATCAGATAACTGCTATAGGCATGGAATACGCTGAACTCTCCTGCTGACGAAGCCAGCCTGACAATCGCCTCCGCCGTAGAATCAATCGGTGAAAACTCCGCCGGCATATCCAGCATGGAAACCGGGAACTTTCCAAGAGCCACATACCCCCGCAGGGTACGCATGAACCCGTTGGTGACAGAATTAATCTGGAACTCTCCGTCACTGACACGGCTCATCAGATTCCCGACCCGAATCACCTTACCTTTCATTCCCGCGGCGACAGCCTCAAGAACCGCCTTCTCCGCCCGGAACTTCGTGTCTATATACTTATTCGTCAGACTCTGCCCGAAGAACAGCTCATCCTCATGGAGCTTCTTCTCCGCCGGGAATTTTTCCGCCACATTCTCGCCTGCAATACTCACGGTGGAAATCTGAATCAACTCTCTTCCCGTATCCTTACACAGCCCAATCAGGTTGAGAACGCCCTGGTAATTCACCTGTTCCAGGGTATTATCCGCTGAAAAATGCTTCACGCACGCTGCACAGTTAATCACCTGTTCAAAATCATAGGCGCTCAGTCCATCAACCGCATCTCCATCCGTAATATCTCCCTCAATCAGTCTGATTCTTTCACCAAACAATTCCTCGTAAGGATTGTCGAAATAGTACACCAGCATGCTCTTGAGCCGTTTTTCCAGAGAAGAAGCCTTCCCCTTTCGCATCAGGCAATAGACAACCTGATTTCCATTATCAATCAAATACTTCAGGATATGCGCTCCAAGGAAGCCGTTTGCCCCGGTCAACAGGATGTTTCCGGCTCCTTGCGGACGAATCTCATCCACAAATTCCACACGGTTTCTGCTCAAGACCTTCTCCAAAGACCCTTGCAACTCCTGTCCATCCTCCGTCGCGTCCTCATCGCCGCCTTTTCCTTCTATCTCCTGGATATGACGTTCCAGGCTAAGGGGCGTCTTATATTCAAACAAATCCCCATAGGAGATTGGCAGACCCTCGCTCATACACTTCATTGCCACCTTGGACGCTGACAGAGACGTACCGCCGTTCTCGAAGAAATCATCCTCAATCCCAATCTGCTCCATGCCAAGAGCCATCTCAAAAATCTCGCACAGCTTCCTCTGTAAATCTGAACGCGGCTTCACATAATTCTTTTTCTCCGCCGTATATTCCGGCTCTGGAAGGGCCCGCTTGTTCACCTTGCCATTGTTGGTCAGCGGAAGCTCCGGAAGCTGCATCAGCACACTTGGCACCATATAAGGCGTCAGGTACTTCTGCATGAAACAAGTTAGATTCTGCCTGTCAATCTGGCTCTCCGCCACGAAATACCCGCACAAGAACTGAATCGAATCCTTCTCTTTCACCAGCACCACACTGGACTTCACGGTAGGATACTGGTTCATGACATTCTCAATCTCATCCAGCTCCACGCGTAATCCCCTAAGCTTTACCTGATTGTCCATACGTCCCATGAACTCAATCTTCCCATGGTGATTCCATTTCGCCAAGTCCCCGCTTCTGTATGCATTCCTTCCCTCAAACTGGATGAACTTATCCGCCGTCATCTCCGGCTTGCCCACATAGCCCCTGCCGACGCCGTTTCCGATAATCAACAATTCTCCTGGTACGCCTGCCGGCAAGAGATTCCGGTAACGGTCGATCATCACCATCTTGATATTCGCCATCGGCTTACCAATGGTAATCTTATCACCCGTCACCTGGTCAAAGGCACAGCCGATGGTAGTCTCTGTCGGGCCATATCCATTGAACACCAAAGCCTCCGTCCCAAGAGCCTTAATCTTATCGTAAAGAGCCTCTGGAAATGCCTCTGCGCCAACGTTGAACACCTTAATCTGCGACAGCGCTTTATTCATCTCCGGCATGTCAATAATATTTATCAAATACGAAGGCGTGCAGGTCAGCACATCCACCCCATGGTCAAGAATCAGTTTCGCAAGAGCCATAGGGTTATGGATTTCCTCCTCATTTGCCATGCAGACCGTAATCCCATGGTACAGCGGGATACATTCCTCCAGAATGGAAACGTCAAAGGTAATGGCCGCAAATGCCAGCGATACGGTGGCATTATATACATACGCCTGAGCCTCCACGTTATAAGGGTTGTCATTCACATAATTCACCAGATTCCGATGCTCAATCATGACTCCCTTTGGCTTCCCGGTAGAACCGGAAGTGTAAATACAGTAACACAGATTCTCTGGCCGAATATCCACAGCAGGGTTGTCGGTCTTCCCACCCTCGGCAAGAAGCTCCTCAATGAACAATGTCTGAACAGAAAGTTTCTCCAAAAGCATCTTACGCTCTTTGGCCAGACTTTGCGGCATCAGCAGGAACTCAGCCTTGGAATCTTCCAGGATATAGCTGATTCTCTCGTCAGGGTATTCCGGGTCAATGGGAAGAAATGCGCCTCCCGCCTTCATGATACCCTGTCTTGCGGCATAGACCTCCACCGTCCTCGGCAGCATAACGCCGACCATCTGCTCTACTTTAAGACCCATATCGATCAGGCGGTTCCCAATCTTGTTGGCATTCTCGTTCAGCTCTCTAAAGGTCAGGGAGCGTCCGCAGGCAATTACAGCCGTCTTGTCAGGATACAGAGCCGCCTGCCTCTCAAACAGTACATGTGCCGTCGTCTGCTCCACAGCATAATCCGTCTCATTATATCCGTCAATCTCCCGGCGCGCCTTTCTGCCCACCATGGAGACCTCCTTCAACAGCTTCTTCGCCCGGAACTCATCCACTACAGCGGCAAGACAGTCCATAAATCCCAGTACCGTACGCTCCTCATACATGTCGCTTCGATACTCTGCCTGATACACAATCTGTCCATCCTCCACCAGCACGTCAATGGACAGCGGCGCCTTTGCAGTATCCAGGGAAAGCTCCTGACGAACAGCCTTTTCTCCTGCAATCTCATCAAACAGGAAATTGTCTCCCTGGAAGGCAAACATGAGGTCAGCCTTGATATCGTAAGCTCTGCTGATTTCCGCAAAGGAATAGATATCCGCATTCATACTGTTCATTAGCTGTTCCCCGGTCTCCCTGAGATAATCCCCGATTTCCTTCTCTCCATCCAGTTTGCAGTACACAGGAAGCGTCTTCACCAGCATATTCATGACCGACGCCAGACGGGAGTCATTTCTTCCATTATAAATAGTAGTAAATACGGCCTCCTCCTTATACACATAGCGTCCTGCCACGAACCCAAATACCGCCGTAAACAGTGTATTCATGGTAATCTTCTGCTCATCACAGAATTTCCGCAAAGCATCCAAATCTACAGGAACCGCTCTCTGGCAGACGCCAAGCCCCGGGAACTCTTCCCGATGGTCTTTCGCCGGAAGGAAGTCCGTATCACAATCTTTGAATACAGAGTCATAATACTTCTTCGCAAGAAGATACTCCTGGCCGTTTCGCATCTTCTGCTCCACCAGAGCCGCCTCAAAGCCGCTGAAGGTCTCCTTCGCAAGTTTGTCTCCCTCATAAGCCCCATTCATATCCTTTAGGAAAATTCCACAGGACTCACCGTCACAAATGATATGGTGGAACTCAAGGAACAGATAATTGCCCTCTGCCGTTTCATAAATCCGTATTCTGAACAGCCGTTCTCCAAGAAGCTGATAGGGCCGTACCAGCTCCTCCTTACACAAGGTCTGACAGATTTCCACCTCAAAAGGCAGGTCGTCATTTCGTTTCTGCCAGATATCACCGTTTTCATCCATATACAGCGTCGTCTTAATATATGGATGTGCCTCCACAGCCGCCTCAAGAGCTGTTTTCAGCCGCCCAAGATTTACATTTTCCCCAAGCCGGAACAAAAACGGAATGTTATAAATGGTGCTGCCCGGATTGGCCGCACACTCAACAAAAATACCATTCTGTGTCTGGGTCAGCGGATAAACCTCCTGCTTTTCAAATTCTTCCTTCTCCCCAATTCCCGCAAGGAACCGCTCCAGCTTCTCAACCGTGTCATTCTCCTTCAAATCCTTATTACGAATCACAGCGCCGTCAAATGCGTCCGAGAGCAGAACATTCAGCTTTACAGCCCCTATAGAGGTCAGTCCTGCCTTATAAATATCTGTGGTCACACCAAATTCCCGATGGCCGATAACTTCCGCCACACAGTCAAAAATCCTCTGCTGTACCTCGCCTTTCGGCGGCACAAGCTCCTGTGCTTTCCGCTCCGGCACAGGAAGGGCGCGCTTATTCACTTTCTGGTTCTGGTTCAGCGGAATCTTATCTATCTGCATGGTCACAGCCGGAACCATGTAGGGCGGCTTGCTCTCCTCGATAAATGCATGCAGCGCCTCCACATCCACAGTCCCCTCAGACACCACGTAAGCGGCGATATACTTCCCGCCCGACGGCTCGTCAAATGCCGCCACAGTTGCATCCGTAATTCCCGGGAATCTGCGGATGACCTCTTCTACCTCCGTAAGCTCGATGCGGAAGCCCCGCACCTTCACCTGTCCGTCGCGCCTGCCGATGAACTGAATATTCCCATCCGGCAGGAAACGCACAACATCCCCCGTATGGTAAATCCTTCCATACCCTTCAAGATTACAGAATGGATTTGCCGTATACACCTCTGCCGTCTTCTCCGGACGGTTCAGATACCCGCGGCTCACCTGATAGCCCGCAATACAAAGCTCACCCGGAACACCGACCGGAACCCGTCTTCCCATCCCGTCCAATACATAGAGCTTCACATTGGAAACGGCCTTTCCAATCGGGAACTCGTCCTCATACTCTCTAAGGGGGTAAGCGGTTACATTGACCGTACACTCCGTAGGTCCATAAATATTATAGTAGTTCGTGCTGCCCTCAGGCTTAAAGGGCGCCAATCTCTCCCCGCCCATAATCAGATTCGTAAGCGCATCATTCTTCATACTGGTGGCAAACGCCCGCCCAATCTGGGTAGTCATGAATCCATGGGTAATTCCCTGCCGTTCTATATACTGATTTAAGGCCATCAGATCCAGACGGATTCCTTCTTCAATAATATGTACCTCTGCCCCCGTAATCAGCGCCGGATACATATCCATCATATTAGCGTCAAAACCATAGCTGGCATAAGCCGCCACCTTACACTCTGGCGTCACCTCATAAAACTCCCGATACCAGTGACAGAAAGCGACAATATTCCCATGCTCGAGCATACACCCCTTAGGCACGCCTGTAGATCCGGAAGTATATAAAAGAATAAACAAATCCTCCGGTTTCGGCGGTTTGGGAAACTCCCTTGCCTCCGGCAGGCTGAATATATCCTCTATCAGGAGAACCTTTCCTGAAAATTCCGGCACCAGTTCCAAAAGCTCCTCGTCCGCAATGAGCAGCTTTGTATCCGCATCCTTCATCATAAACGCAAGACGGTCTTTCGGATATGACGGGTCTAAAGGCTGATACGCTGCCCCGGCCTTGGAAATACCAAGGGAAGCAATCGCCATATACTCACATCTTGGAATCAACACAGACACAGCCTGCTCCCGGCCAATCCCTAAGCCTGCAATATAAGCGGCAAGACGATCTGTTACCTGATCCAGTCCGGCGTAGGTATATCTCTTGTCACAGTACACCACCGCCGTACGCTCCGGCGTTTTCGCAGCCTGCTCCCGGAACAGATCCACTACCGTTTTACTCCTGTCATACGCCTTTTCCGTATCATTGAAATGGTCTAACACCTGAAGTTCAAGCTCCGATGCCAGCGCAATCTGGTCAAGAGACTCACAGGAAAGCATCCCCAAAAGAACCTGACGCATCATCCCAAGAAGTCCCTTGGCAGTCTCTTCCCGGTATATATCCCTGCGGTACTCTAAAGAAATCTCATACCCTTCCTTGCTTTTCATGACCATGACAGAGATATCCGCCTGAACGTCCCCTGTAGGAATGGGCCGCGCAGGATACTGCCTGCCTTCAATCGTAAGGCCGTTGAACATCTCTCCCTGGTACACAAACAAAATATCTGAAGAAATCCCATACTCCCTTGCCAGCTCTGCAAAGGAAATACAGTCATGACCCATCAGCTCATAGAACTCCTCCTGAAATTCCTTCAAATAATCGCTGACCGTCATACGCTCGTCAAAGGAATAATTGATGGGAAGCGTGCGCACGAACATACCCGTAGACTGAGCCAGATTCGCCGTATGCCTTCCATTATTGACCGTACAGAAAAAGCTCTTATTCATGCCGCTTGATTTACCCAAAGCATAGGAAAATGCACCCAGAAACAGCGTATTCTCGGATATCCCTTTCTGCCTTACAAACTGCTCTACAGCCATGCAGGAAACTTCCTCGCCGCACCCCTGTCTTACTTCGCCGCTCCTTGGACTTACCGTCTTCTTCTTGTAATCCTTGATCAGCATTTCCTCTATCTCTTCACCTGCGAACCTGCCTTGGAAATACTCCCTCGCAGCCAGGTACTCGGGCGTTTCTTTTAGAGTCTCCTCATAGACCGACAAGTCTGTCAAAGATATCTCTTCTTGCTTCGGCTCTACTCCCTCATAGAGAAGAGAGATTTCATCCAGAAATACCGTCACCGAAGTACCGTCGAAAATCAAATGATGGACATCAAACA
>CATLIP010000076.1 GCA_949957035.1 uncultured Lachnospiraceae bacterium | reverse complement strand
ACATTTCTTTGTAAGAAATAATCTTATTCTGAATTTTATCATATATCCCAATTACACAATATTTTTTTAGACAACAATCTCGATATATTTCATCCCAAAACAAGCTAGTAATAATTACTTCTGTTTCATCATCTATCATTACAGAATTTTTTATTTTATATCCATAGAAAAAAGTTTTTTCCTGACTACAATTACTTTCTACAAAAAATATTTCTTCATATTTCCCTGTATACTTTTCAATTTTCTTTTCAATAAACTGTCTTCCTGTATTTCCTGCGCCAAATAAACACAATTTCATATATGCTCCCCATCTACATCATCAAACATACTTCCAATCAAAATGAAAAATCTAAAGTATAGTCAGGGAAATGTCTGAAATTCCCCTGACTATACGCTAAACACTAAAGCTAACTAAACTTTCTATGTATTGGTTATATCCTACTATGATGCAATTGTATATTCGATTATATAACCCTCTCCAGTAGCGCTATTGCTATAATATACCTTTACGTTTGCCGCTGTACTAGCGGTAAAATTCTTTAAAGTATATGTACTGCCATCACTATTTGCAGTAGATGCAGCTGTCCCTTTTGTAAACTGATATTCTGTACCATCTACTTCAATTTTTGTAACTCCATAATTATTAAGGTCTGTTCCGGCAGGAACTCTAAACACAACTGAATATCCACCTTTCAACTGAGTTGCAAGTTTTGCCTGCGTATCAAAATCTGTTGTGCCGCCTCCATTTGTAATCTTACTGCCTGTCACGTCTACTGGAGTAGGAACATAAAGTCCATACGTACAATCACCTGATACAGCGTCATATTTGGTATCGCCCAGTCCTAAAATATCATACTTAATTGTAATTTCGCTGATATCATCTTTTGTCCAGGTTTCCTGAGCTCCTGACAATTTACCTACATATCTAAAAGCAGCTTTACCTGTATTAGCAACATCTCCATTTCCATACATATATGAATCGCTACTACTTAAATCATCTTTAGCCGTTGATGCCACATTAGCCGTATAATATGTATTTGCATCGGCATATGACACGCTGCCTTCTGCCGTTCCTTTTGCAATCTTTGTCAATTCTGCTCCGCCTCCCGCAATATTGGCCGTTACTGCAGAATAGACGTCCTTTTCTTTTACTAATGCCTTTAATTCATTTCCTTTCGCTGTATTATCACTACCAGTGAATGTAACTGTTTCTAGTTTATAAAATTGCGCATACGAAATATTAGTTGCATCTTCCCCTGCATTTAAAAGTTTATATTTCATATCAGCGCTTTTACCCAAATAGAACGTCTGGCTTGCCGTAGCTTTGGCATCTGTTCCCTGCGTAAATGTTTTGATGTTTTTACTGCTTTCCGTCAAATCTTTAAATGCAGTACTTCCATCCGCATAAGAATCATCTGCTGTCTTAGCTGCAACAGCCAACCATGCTTCACCTTCCTTTGCAGAAGTTCCCACTGCCGCCTTTGACGACAAAAGCTTAGTTGTGTTTTTTAATTCTGCCGTGGATGTTACACCTATTTTTACAGGAATCTCACTTTGATTATCCATAGTAAAATCATTAGAATAAATCTGAGATCCTGTATCACCCATCTCAAACTGGTTTACGGCAACCTCTAAGCTCGTAGGAACCTTAACTCTGATTACTGCTGACTTCGTCTGAACCTGTACCGGAACTTCTCCTCCATCTGCCATAACCGGCATTGCCATTGTTGTTGCTACAAGCGCACTTGCTACAACCATCGATGCTAACTTCTTGTTTCTTCTCATACACTTACCTCCTAAATTATTGATAAATTTGCGTGTTTTCTATAACCATTGCACTTTTTAATGCAACTGATTATCCTCATTAATTCTCTACAATTATAGTTACATCAAATCCTGCATTACTATAATCTGCATATGTACCATCTTCCTCCTCATCCAACAGGTAAACCATACACACCGCTTCATACCTACCTGCATCCAAATCAACATCTAGCTTAAATGGCGGCATCTCTACCCCTACAGGAAGCACTCCTGTTGACAAGATTACTTCATCCGTATCTGCCAGCATAATTTCGCACCGTATAGGCTTATTATTATTCGGTGAATTTCCCAGTACAGCGTCCGTCGTCTCCGAAGTCCCGTCCGGGAACGTCCATTCCGTATTCATATAGGTCTCAAAATACCCTTCCTGCACCTCATTCTCCATATCTTCCATTATCTGCTTATAATTCTCTTCTGTTATTACCTCTTTGGGTTTTCTGGTCATAAAAAATATTACCGCAGCAACAATCAGTAGGCTTCCTATTAGGATGAGAATCTTTTTCCTCTTTTTTTTCTGCTCCTCCTGTGCCTTATCCACAACTTGTTCCTGTTCTTTTTCAGACATTTCAGTTATACTCCTCCTCATCTTCTTTTTGGTCAATCAATCCTGCATCCATACTGGGGCTTTGTTCAGCAGCCGTCTCTTTTACATTCCAGGAACACAATGCTGAAACTACAACTTCTCCTTGTTCCATACTTCCAGTCCCGTTCCCATTTATTTTCCCCTCGAAATAGACAGATATTTCCTCCCCTGGTCTCAACTCTAATTTATAATCTGCTTCTTTTCGGGATAAAACAAATCTTTCCCCATTCCCAAGTACCATCTCCATATAGACAGCTCTCTCTTCTGCCTCTTCTAGTTCTTTTTTTTCACGCTTAACAAGGATTTCACTTTCTTCTCCAGCACAACAAACAAGCTTTGATAATGTCAATGTTCCTGCACGCTCTCCTGTATTTCGTACTGTATAACGTTTCGATAAAATCTGGCCGTTTTCTTCTATTCTCCATGAATCTATAACAACTTGTGCTGTCTGAAACTCTTTCAAATCTATAACCTTCGGCTCTTTTTCCCCTCCCAACTCATCTCCTTCAAATTCATGGTTATCTACATTGATTTGGGGTTCATTTTCTTCACCAATTTTCGGCTCTTCTGCTGTCAGATTCCCTTCAATGCCTATACTGTTTTCCGGAACTATGGGATCATCCAATTCCATATTGTTGGGCAGCGCTTCTTCCTGGGCATCTACAGTATTAGATTCATTTTCCTCATCTGTTTTGTCAGCTCCTGAACCCACATCATCTCTATTTACACCATTCTCATCTTCTACGATGCTCCAAGAATACACAACCTCTACCCTGACATCGCCATTATCCCAGCCTTGGGATGCATACTCATTCATCTCGCCTGTGAAACAGAGGGATAATATCTCTCCCGGCTGCAGCTCTACCTCATATTTTGAACTTTCTTCTGCTAGAACAATCTGCTCCCCATTTCCAAACACCATTTCCATATAGACTGATTTTTCTTCATTATCATGTAATCCTGTCTTATCCGTTTTTACAACTACACCACTTTGTGCCTGCGGTTTACATGCAAGATGTGACAAGGAGAGTACCCCTGCGTTATCTCCTGTATTTTGAATCACATACTCTTCTGAATAAATCTGCCCCTTTCGTTCTAATTCCCACGGGTCTAAGACAACCTCTAATTTTTGTGGTATTTGTAGGTTTTTCATTCCTGCTGGTTTCTGAACTTCTGCTTCTTCCGCTTCCTTTTTATCTGTATCCTTTAATAACCTTTTATCAGAGTCCTTACTCTCCATCCCTGTTTTTTCGTCTTCTTTGAGAACAGCTTCTTCCAGTATCTTATCTTCTTCGCCTTCTTTGAACTCTAAGGAGCCTTTTGTTTTCTCTTTACCAAGGTCAAACAAGTCTGGATTTTGCTTTAAAAATTCTTTTCCTTCTATATCAAAAAGCTCTAAGGAGCCTTTTACAAAATCATTCTCTGTATCAGAAAAGAATCTTTCCTGTATAAGACTTTCTTTCGAAGAATTTGGCTCTACAACCTCACTTTCATTCTGTGCTGCCATCACCACAACTCCTGACATAACGCTATTGGTTCCTATCATAAAGGCAGATAACACTGCCATGCCCTTCTTCATAAATGCTGCCTCCTTTACCCATATTTAAGAGTCTCCTGCTTCCATTACCCTACAAAATTCACACATATAAGGTGTATACTCTCTTTATTAAATAAGGCACATTGGTCACCCTTACGGATGATGCGGAGATTTTCCGCTTCGCTCCCTGCTACATCATAACCCTCTATGTTCACAAGGTCCTGGCATACCCAATACTCGGACATTTCTTCCAGCCATCCGACTTCTAATGCCGTTCCTGTTTTTATATCATGAACCCGCCCTTTCGTCCTCTCGGTAAAATCCCGGCTCATCACCGAAATTTATCAAAACGGCTATTCTTATGACCCATAAATAAAATGTATCGGTTCTACATAATGGAATAATTCCCTCTGGGATTCAGCACTCCATCCCCCTGCCCCCGCTTCTTCACATTCCGGGCAGTATTCACCTTCTCATCTTCCCGATATCCGCACGCCATACATTCAAACTCTCCCTTTACCTTCTTCCCAATCTTCCCGCAGTTGCTGCATTCTTTACTGATATTCTTTCCCAGCACTTCCACAATCTCCACGGAATGTTCCTGACATTTCTGCTGTATTCTCTTTCGAATATATCCTCTCTGCCACTGCGACATTGAATTGTTAATCCTCTTATTCACTCCGCTTCCGTGGGGTTTGGGTAATTTTACGATATAAATTACCTGCGGCTTTTCCTCCCTCAGAAACCGATTCAATTCTTGGTTAATATAACTGTGGAGCCTTTCTTCCAGCCGCCGCTTCTTCCCATTGTATTTTTTCCTTCCCGGATTCTCATTCCGATTGCGGTTATAACTCCCCGTCTGCTCCCGAATCCAGTCTGCATATTCAATCTGGTATCTTCCCAACTCTTCCCCGTAACAACGCCCTTCATCTGTTGTCAGCATCGTATAAAGTCCAACCGCCACTCCTACCTGTTTCTGATAGTCCCTGTGGCTATGGACCGTCACATGAATCGGCGCTTTAATCTCGATATTCCCTTCTTTGGGATACAGCTTCACATAAAGTTGGCTTTTATATTGGTTGCTGTCCGTCAATGGAACAAAAACCCGTTTCCGCTTCTCCTTTATGGAGATATAGATTCCATGATCTGCATACCGATAGGCCCGCTCTGCTATGGTGAACCCGTCTGCTCTGTCCGTGTGGAGCTTCACATGGTATTTCCTCACCTGCCTGCACAGATACTTATTGAGCCGCTCCGTGTCTACCGGCACAGCCACTTTTTCGTACTGTTTCTGCACTGCTTTCGGTAATTCCACAACCTCTTGTTCCTGCCCTTTTAGCTCCAATGTCCTCCGGCCTAGCCGCTTCTGATTCAGAACCGCCTCAAACGCATTATTTACTTTGAGCAGGAACCTAAGATAATGCTTATCCTCCTCCGAAAACCCTTCATTCTGATTTATCAATTTCAGAATATTTGTCTTCGTTCTCGTCCACTGGCATTTGATATCCCCCAGCGCATCAAAGATTGCAAGGTAGAAATACACCGACGGCATCTTAAGCTTCTCCCGGAATCCGCTGCCTGTCATCTCGTTCTGAACAGTATAGCCCGGATATATCTTAGAAAGACTGGCAATTCCGCCAAACCTGGCATACACATAGTTCTTGACTTTCCGATAATCCTCAGCAATCTCTAAGAGCTTCTGCATATCAGACTCCGAAATAAGCTCTTTATTGTGTTGATGAATGGTCTTACATACTCTGTCTGTTGACAATGCTCTCCCCCTCTGCCTGTCTGCAAGGGCTTTTCAATAATCAGTAAAGCGCCATTTCTGAAAAGTATACTTTTTCGTAATGAATTTTCCGGAAAATTTTATAGACAAATATTACAAAAAATAGTGCTTAAGAATATTGACGTATTGTCGATAATATATTAGAATGGTTAAGAAATCGTAAGAAAAAAGCCATTACGAAAAAGTATACTTTTTCGTAATGGCTCATATAATAGTTTATTGAATTTTCAGATTTTTTCGATTATTTTACAATTTGTCTAATTTTATATCATACAAAGCACAATTAATTATTCATTAATCCATGCAGAACTCCAAGAAGCACAGCATATAACAAATAACATCCGCCTAAAAGGAAAATACAAACCAAATATTCTTTTAAGATATTCCTATGTCATCCAGTTTTCTCTGCTCACCAAAAACTTTCTCACAACCATCAAATGCTCTTGCCCTCTCCACACACACACTCCACCAACGCCTCCACCGTCGCATTCCCCGCAGCAACCGTCCTCATCCCAGCCTCCCGCGCCGTCCGCGCCGTCTTCTCCCCGATACACACAGCCCTCACCGTTTCATACGAATACTCCCCCATCATCCTGCAAAACCCTTCCACCGTAGAACTGCTGGTGAATATCACCCCGGTCACCCCGCCTTTCTCCATAAACGACCGCAGCATATCCCCCCTGTCCTCCGCAATCTCCGTATCATAAACCGCCAAATCCCTGTATCCAAGCCCCGGCTTCTTCTCTATCTCCCGCAAAATCTCCTTACCTCCCCTAGAAGATCTGGCAATCAGAATCCTTGCCCCGGCTTCCAAGGATTCCGCAAGCATCCTCCCAAGAGAACCCCCATCATAATGCTCCGGCACATAATCCGCCTGAATCCCCCTTTTCCTCAATTCCTCCGCGGTTCCCTGTCCAATGGCGCCAAACCGCATATGGGACATCGCCCGAATATCCCGGCCTCCTTCCAGCAATAAGGCAAAAAACCTCTCCACTCCATACGGCGAAGTGAACGCCAGCGCCTGATACTCCGACAGACGTTCCAACTCCTCCCAAATCGCCTGCCGCCGCGCCTCCTCTCTCACCGGCGCCGTACGAATCGTAGGCACTGTCAGCGCCTCCGCCCCCAATTCCCTCAACCGTTCCTGCAAACCGGTATCCCGGCCCTCCGGCCGTGTGACAATAAATTTTTCTCCAAACAGCGGCAGCTTCGGATACCAGGCAAACTCGTCCGCCAGCCTGCACACCTCCCCCACAACAATCGTAGACGGAGCTTTTATCTGCTGCTCCCTTGCAATCTGAGAGAGCGTCCCTACCGTCGCAACTACCCTTCTCTGCCTCGACGTGGTTCCCTGCTGCAAAATAGCGGCCGGAGTATCACCGTCCATCCCCGCAAGACACAGGCCCTTCGTAATCTCCTCCAACGCACTCACGCCCATGAGAAATACCAATGTCCCTTTCGTGCGGACAAGAGCCTCATAGGGAATCCTTTGACTTTTTCCTGCCCGGTGATGCCCCGTAATAATATGTACATCCGATACATAATCCCGGTGCGTCACCGGAATCCCATTATACGCAGGCACCGCAAGAGAGGACGAAATCCCGGGTACCACCTCAAAAGGAATCTGCTCCCTGCACAGAGCCTCCGCCTCTTCGCCTCCTCTTCCAAAAAGAAAAGGGTCGCCGCCTTTCAAGCGCACCACCTTTTTCCCAAGCTTCGCCTCCCTTACCAATATGCGGTTGATTTCTTCTTGAGGCGTGGCATGCTTTCCCGCAGATTTCCCCACGCCAATCAATTCTTTGTCCAAGGGGATCATGCTCAGCACCTCATCCCCCACAAGCCTGTCATATACAATACAATCGCCCTCTTTTAACAGACGCTTCGCCTTTACCGTCAAAAGCTCGCCGGCGCCCGGCCCGGCGCCGACCAACCATACTTTTCCCGTCTCTTTTCTCACTTCCATATGGTTCATATCTGTCACTTTCCCCCTGCTTCTCTGCAAAATGCATCCACCTGACGCTTCAACCTCTTCGCCAGCAAAACACCCAATTCTTCCGCCTCAGAACGTTTCCCCGACACACACAGCTTTCCGTAACCGCCGCTCTCCTCATTATAATAAAGTCCCCGTACCTTCATCCGTCTCTCATCCACAATCTTTGCATAGACGCCGATAGGCAAGGAACATCCTCCATTCAGATACCTCATATATGCCCGCTCACAAGCCGCGCACTGTCTCGCCTCTTCATCAAAAAATCCCTGCAAAAACCCGTAATCCTCACCGGCCCTTCCCTGGACACAGACAATCCCCTGCCCCGCTGCAGGCACAATCTCCTCCGTAGTAAAATACCTGCTAATCCTCCCTGCAAGTCCAAGCCTGATAAGCCCTGCCGCAGCCAGAACCAGCGCGCCGTATTCTCCGCTGTCCAATTTCTCAAGCCTTGTCAGAACATTTCCCCGAATGGTCTTAATTTCTGCATCCGGATAAAGATTCTTAAGCTGCAAAATCCGTCTGTTGCTAGAACATCCAATAGGAGCGCGGCCGTCATACTCCGCTGTCCCCCGGGGCAGAACAAGCACATCCCGGGCGTCCTCACGCTTCGATAATCCGATAACCGGAATCTCCGGCGAAATCTCCATAGGCATATCCTTCAAAGAATGTACGGACAAGTCTGTCTGCCCATCCAATAAAAAAGTATCCAACTCCTTGACAAACAGCCCCTTGCCGCCGATTTCATCCAGCTTCTTCGACAGAATCCTGTCTCCGGTGGTCATAACCGTCACAAGCTCCGCCTCATATCCCCCGCAGTGCGTCTCAATATAATCCGCCAGCATTTCCGCCTGAATACATGCAAGCCGGCTCTTACGCGTCCCAATCCTAATCTTCTTCATACATTTCCCTCTGGTGTAATAAAACTCAATATAAGGTTCTTCGAACCACCCCGCGCAGCTTCACCGCCATGCTCGCCGCCGCCGCACAGAGAATAAAATCCTCTCCTACAGTCAGCAGAAAGCATTGAAACAAAAGAATCTGCCACGTAACCTCCTGCGAGATTAAGATGTGGCAGACCAGCCAATAATAAAGCACTCCGATGCCGTAATACACCAACAGCCCGTCAACCGAAACCAGCAATAATTTCATATAATTCAAAAAACGGATATTTTCACACAACCACGCCATCACATATGCTGCAAAAGCGAAGCCCAGCAAATATCCGAACGTTGGCCGAAGCAGGTAGGAAGGCCCTCCCCCGGCTGCAAACACCGGCGCTCCCGATAGTCCCACTAAGAGATAGACCCCCACGCTTACCCCAGCAAGCCGCTTGTTCAGCAAAAGCCCTGCAAGCAGGACAAAAAACCACTGCAGTGTAAAATGCATTGGAAAGGGCTCTGTCGGCAGCGTTACCTTGATAAACGCCCCGGATGCAATCAGAGCTGCAAAGAGCCCCCCAACACTCAATTCCTGAATTGATAAAAACTGCCTCTCTTCTGACATATCTCTTTCCCTTTATCTAACGACAATCTGAGCAAGCACTTCTCCGATAGGCGCCGCAATGGTAAGCTCTGCCCCCACCTCTCTTGCAGTTGCACTCTTATTAATGACCACCAGATGCTTTCCTCGGAAATAATCGATAAAGCCGGCCGCAGGGTAAACCACCAGTGAGGTGCCCCCGATAATTAATGTATCCGCCTGGCTAATGGCCTGAATCGTCTTCTGAATCACTGCAGAATCCAGCCCTTCCTCATACAGCACAACGTCCGGCTTAACCACGCCGCCGCAGGAACACTTCGGAATCCCGCTGTACGTCTTCACATACGCGGCGTCGTAGAATTTACCGCACTTTTGACAATAGTTTCGATGAATGCTTCCGTGTAATTCCAGCACATTCTTACTGCCCGCCGCCTGATGGAGCCCGTCAATGTTCTGTGTAATCACCGCCGACAGCTTCCCCGCCGACTCAAGCTTTGCCAGTTTCAGGTGGGCCGGATTCGGTTTTGCGTCTAAAAACATCATCTTCTCTTTATAAAATTCGTAGAAGCCTTCTGTATTCTGTACAAAAAAGCTATGGCTTACAATCTGCTCCGGTGAATACCGATATTCCTGCTGATACAAGCCGTCCGCACTCCTGAAATCCGGGATATTACTCTCCGTAGATACCCCCGCCCCGCCGAAGAACACAATATTGCCGCTGTCATCTACTATATTCTGTAACTTTCTTACTTCCTCTTCATACATGATGTTTCCCCCTCTATCCACTCAATTACCTCATCCAGACTGTCAAACTCCGCCGTAATTCCCGCCTTCACTTCCTTGGGCACCACAATCATATCCGGAATATGAATAATATATCCGCCTGCAGCCTTCCCTGCTTCCACACCCGCAATACTGTCCTCAAGCACCAGACATTCCTCGATAGGAATCCCCAGTTCTTCCGCAGCTCTAAGAAACACATCCGGATGCGGCTTGCTTCTTTCCACCATATCTCCATAGGCAAATGCGTCAAAATATCCTCTGACCCCTGCCCTCTCAAGCATGGTATCGGCAAGTTTCCGGTCCGTGGATGTTGCCACCGCCGCCCTGATCCCCTTCTTTTGCAGAT
>CATLIP010000075.1 GCA_949957035.1 uncultured Lachnospiraceae bacterium | reverse complement strand
TATAAGGAGAAGAAAGGGAAAGAGCATTATACTTTTCTTAATTATGTCGGTATGTCTGACAAGCGCTTTGGTCGCCGGTTCAGTTCACAATAAGACAAACCTATTGACCTCGCAGTTGAAGGAGAAGTTAAGCGGGTATTTTACGATGATACCGGATCGTGAGACGGAAGGCTCCGCAAAAATGTTGACGGAAGGATTCTGCAGGTCGATCATGGAGGATGAGAATATTCTTGCCTATAACGGTATCGATGTATACTACATGAGCCTGCCGGAGTTTGCACTGACACCGGGAAGATTTACCGCTTTGGGAGAAGAAAATGAAGCACATGCAGCCCGCTTTATCAGTGTTACGGATTCTTTCTATCAAGAGCAATTTTATCTTGGAGAGCTGAAAGTAACGGAAGGGGAACATATCAAGGAAGGAAAAGAAGGGGCGGCGCTGGTATCAGAGACATTTGCCAGAGAAAATGGGCTTGAGATTGGGGATACATTCTCCAGTGTTGTGACGGAAGGATATCAGGGAGTCAATGACGGGGCAAAGGGAGAGACATTCTCTTATCAGGTCAAGGGAATCTTTCAGGTAAAGGATCCGGCAGAGGGAGACGCAAAACGGGCGGAATGCGATATTTTGAATAATTATATTTTTATTGATGCAAGGACAGGCTTTCGGGTGATATCTAGGCTTCGGGATGATGATATAGACTGGTATCGGTTTGGGGTGAACTTTTATGTCAAGGATTCGGCAAAATTTGACGAGACCCTTGAGCGAATCCGAAGTAAGGCACAGATTGATTCCGGGGGATGCCGTATTGAGCAAAACAACGGGAAATATCGGCAATCCGCAGAGTCTCTTGAGAAGATTGGGGGAATGATGGGAATCTTTATCATTGCATTATTTCTGCTGAGTGGGGCGGTTTTATGTCTGATGCTGCTCATGTGGATGAAGGACAGGAAACGCGAAACAGGACTCTATCTGGCAGCAGGAATTGAGAAGTGGGATGTTCTGACACAATTGCTAGCAGAGAGACTGCTCTTGTATCTGGTGGCCTTAGCAGCGGCTTGGATTTGTGCAGGGCTGGTGATGGAGAGTGTGCGAAAGTTGCTTTTTACGGGGGAGCTTATGGAAAAAGTGGAAGGATTGGAGTCGGGGATTGGCTTTGCAGAGCTGGCCTTGACTGCCCTGGGAGGATGCGCAGTGTTGTTGCCAGGGATTTTTGTCTCCTTCTTGACGGTAGTAAGATTAAATCCGCGGGAGATTTTGTCAGCGAATGAATAGAGTGGGGTAGATAAGCAGGAGGAAAGCAGATGGATGTATTAGAGATTCAGGATGAAGGAGTTGAAGAATTATGAAGAAATTAAAGGGGGAATAGTATGACTATGTTAAAGCGGGTACGCCTGTATCTGATAAGAAAGAAAAGTAGAAGTGTTATTCTAATAGGAATATTTTTTCTTACATCTAATCTGGTAATAACAGGTATAGCATTAAAATCGTCGACAGATAAAGAGGAAAAAAAATTCGCAGAAGCCTCGGAAGCAGTTTCAGAATAAAGGCAGACATGAATGATGAATCTAAGCAAATGCCTGCACCAGATGGTCCAGAAGGCTCATATGTATTTATCGGTGCAGTAGTTACGGAAGACTTAATTGAGCAGATTCAAAGAATGCCAGAAGTAACTACTTATACGACTAATTATGATGCCGTTGTCTGGGTAGATTTGAAACTTTGCTCAGGAATGTACAGATATATTTGGGAAGATGATAAAAAATACCCGGAATGGGTTACACGCGAAGAGTTGGAATATGACGAATTATATGCACAGGTGACAACAGCAGTGGCGTGTGTGGATGGAGAAATGCAGGAATATTTTCGTTTAGGTGCGAACAGTATAAAAGAAGGAAGAAATATCCAAAGTGGCGATTGCTATAAGGCGGTAATATCATCAAATTTGGCGGAGAGGAATAATCTGAAAGTTGGAGATATATTTCGCATAGAATTGAAGGAAGGGATGCTCCCTACAGCTGAAAATATTCTTTTGACACTGGGAGAGCCAATTGATGTAGAAATCATAGGATTATATGAGATTCATTTTGAACAGGAGTATTCTATCTATACACCGGTAAGCGGTTATGGAGAAAATATCATTTATACAGATTGGAAAACAGTAAATAAGATACGCTCTAATGGAAAGATGGGAAAGGTAAAAGGTTATACGGATGTCAGCTTTTTCGTTGAAGATCCCGAAAAACTGGATTCTGTGATTGAACAGATTAAAAGCAGGACAGATATGAAAGAGTTGATTATAGAGCCGGATGATAGAGCCTATGGAACTTCTGTCAGGCCATTAAAATGGATGAATAGGATTGCTATTTTTATGATGATAGTAGGTGTGGGCGGATGTATAGTTGTTTTATATCTGTTGTTAAAGATGTGGAGTGAAAGCAGAAAGAGAGAAATAGGAATTTTACTTTCGGCAGGGATAACACAGAAAGAACTTCAGGTGCAAATGTTGATAGAGTGTATGATATTAATTGGAATTGCATCTATTATGACATTTTTGATATCTGATACATTGACAGAATGGGTATTGCATATGGCAGAGAATATTACAGCGCCAAGAGCGGGAGAGTTGGTATGTGATATTAAGTTTGAATCAATTCAGGAACTGCCAGTAATCAGTAAAAATCGTTCGGAAAGAATGGATTTATCCTATCATCTGAGTTTGTCAACGGCATTATTCATGATACTTGGAATGATAGGGATATCAGCATGTAGTGTAATTTTGTCAACAAAAAATTTTATGTGTAAGAGCCTTAGGGAGTTATTGTAGATAAAGAAGCTCTGTTGATGTAATAAGAGTGCATAAAATATGGATATTTTATTATGAAGAAGAGTTAGTAAATTCATTTTGAACAGGAATATTCCATCTATACAATGGAAAGCAGTTTGAAAAATGCAGCGAAAATTATTTATCATATATTAACGTAAGAAGGAATTACTTTTATCCTCTCTTCACGATATAGTGAAAAAGATATATAATAAAAGAAACATCAAAAAGGAGAGGAGCAGGACGATGAAGGAAAGAAACAAAGAGAAGCAATGTAAGGGAAGGAGCCGGGTCTTGGCACTGTGTCTTATTCTGGCGCTGTTTTTTAGCATGGAAGCAGGCTTTGTTCTGGAACCGGAGAGCAGCCTGGAAGCGCAGGCGGCAGAGACGGCGCCGGTTTCTATTCATGGGAAACTGTCTGTAAGCGGAACCCAGCTGATAGACCAGTATGGACAGCCCTTCCAGATTCAGGGAATCAGTACCCATGGACTCCAGTGGTTTTCCCAGTACAACAATAAGGAGGCATACACAACCTTACGGGACGACTGGGGAGCCAACTGTATCAGGCTTGCCATGTACACCAACGAACATGGATATTGCAGCGGAAACCAGACATTTATGAAGAATGAAGTGACAAAAGGGGTACAGTATGCTGCCGAACTTGGAATGTATGCCATCATTGACTGGCATATTTTAAGTGACGGCAATCCGCAGACTTACAAGGCTCAGGCAGTCAGCTTTTTCTCGGAGATGGCGGGCAGATATAAGGATTATAACAATGTAATCTATGAGATATGCAACGAGCCCAATAACTGTAGCTGGCAGGATATTAAGAACTATGCTATGGAGGTTATCCCGGCAATCCGCGCCAAAGACTCAGACGCCGTCATTATAGTAGGAACACCTACTTGGTCTCAGCTTGGAAGTGCGGGACATCTATATGAGCCGGCAGACGACCCAATTACCGGATACGATAATCTTATGTACGCGTTCCATTTTTATGCGTCGGATTCTTCTCACAATCAATGGCTGTCAGAAAAGATAGGTACGGCAGTGAACCGGGGACTTCCTGTGTTTGTATCAGAGTTCGGACTTTCAGAGGCAAGCGGCGACGGTAATGTGGATACAGGGCGGGCAGAGGAATGGCTGAACCGTTGCGACCGGTACCAGGTGAGCTACTGTGCCTGGAGCTTATGCAATGACTGGCGCAGTTCTTCGCTCATCAAAAATAACTGCGTGAAGACAAGCGGATGGAGTGCCAATGAATTAACTACGGCTGGGAATTTTATTCGCGACTGGTACAGGAAGAAGGCAGGGAGCAAAGACGATGCCATCAATAATCCGCAGGTAAATAACCTTGCAGAGGGAATTACAGTTTCTTATCAGACCCATGTACAGACCCACGGTTGGCAGGAGCCGGTCAGTAACGGCGGGATGTCCGGCACTTCCGGTCAGTCAAAGCGGCTGGAAGGGATAAAGATTCAGGTATCCGGAGATGAGAACTTAGGTATCCGTTACCGAACCCATGTGCAGAGCTATGGGTGGCAGGACTGGACTATGGACGGCAGTCTAAGTGGAACCCAAGGTCAGTCAAAGCGGCTGGAGGCTATCTGCATCGAACTAACGGGAGCAGACCAGGAAAAGTACGACGTCTATTACCGAGTTCATGCCCAGACCTACGGGTGGCTTGAATGGGCCAAAAACGGGGCAGAAGCAGGAACGGAAGGATTGGCAAAACGGCTGGAGGGGATTAATATCGTCATCGTCCCTAGAGGAGCAGACCCGGGAGTACCTGTAGGAAAGCCTTTCGTGAGCGTATATCCGGGAAATGTCAATTACCGAACCCATGTACAGACCTATGGCTGGCAAGGATGGGCTTCTGACGGCGGCATGAGCGGAACCCAGGGACAGTCTAAGCGTTTGGAAGGCATTGAGCTGCGTCTGCGCTGGAATATTCCGGGAGGGATTCAGTATCAGACCCATGTACAGACCTATGGCTGGCAGAATTGGGTGGAGAACGGCAGTATGAGCGGAACCCAGGGGAAGGCAAAACGGCTGGAAGGAATCCGGATTCGTCTTACAGGAGAAGCGGAGCAGCAGTACGATATCTATTACCGGGTGCACGCCCAGACCTATGGATGGTTTGATTGGGCGAAAAACGGTGAGATGGCCGGTACATCCGGACTTTCCAAACGGTTGGAGGGAATCGAGGTGAGACTGGTATCCAAGGGAGGACAGGCTCCGGGAAGTACGAACAGACCTTCAGTGGAAAAGTAGATATCCATTTTCAGGCCAATGGTCATGAAGAGCATCATGGATAAAGGAATGATAGAAAAGGATTTCCGGGTTATCCTAGAATTTGCAGTGTTATTACTGGCTTTGATCCTTATAGAAGAAGGAATCAGCATCCTTCAAGCGCAGCTTTTTGCAGACCTGCAAAATAAGTTGGTGCTGGGACTTTATACCAAAGTATTTCGAAAACTGCTATATGCGAAGATGGACTATTTTGTTCAGAATAATTCGACGGAGATTATGAACAAGATATCAACAGACATCCACAGCGTCAGCATTTTGTCAGATGGCAGTATGATGGGCGTGTTCAGCTATATCCTGCAAATTATCAGCGGTATTGTGGGACTCTTTGTGATTGACTGGAAATTAGCCTGTATTGTTCTGGCGGTTGTTCCTGTAAAATATCTGTGTATCCACTCCTTTTCAGCTAAGAAAGAGGAAGCTGTCAGACGTTGGATGGAAAAGGAGTCAGAGTTTGCCGCATGGTTTGACGATACGGTTCCTGCACCGCAGTATATTAAATGAATTTCAGAATAAGACGCTTATCGTGATTACGCATAAGACGGAAAATCTGGCTGTCATGGATAAGATTTATCATATCAAGGATCATACCATTTAGGAGAAATATATGAAGAGTTGGAAGAGAGCAAAGTTGTTTCTAATCAGAAACAGGAACAGGACGCTGACGCTGTTCTGTCTGTTGACGGTAATAGCTACTTTGGTATTGACCGGGTTATCGGCAGGAAACGCCATTTCTTTAGCTCAGAGAGAGTTGCGTAGAAGTATCGGCGGATATTTTACCATAAAGCGGAATGAAGAGCAGGGCTCCCAGATGTTTGTAGGGGACGTTTTTATTCGTGAGGTTAATGAACTTGACGGTATTAAGGCGTGGAATGGTTTGGATATGGCCTATATGTACGTGGAGGATATGGATTTGCTTCCTGGCCGCTTTACCATGGAAGGGGACGGGAAGGCAAAGATGACCCAGGTTTTGGGAAATACGGACAGTGGAAGAAATGAATATTTTGTGTTACAAATGTTTGAGATAACCCAGGGCAGGCATATTTCACCAAAGGATAAGAATAAGGCTTTGCTATCAGAAACGTTGGCTTTGATGAATGGGCTTACTGTGGGCGACACATTTCTCATCTGTCCTAATACAGAAGGGATGGAGCAGAGCGGGAAGGTGGAGAGTGGAAGTCTTGAGATTGTCGGTCTGTATCGGACTGAGGGATCGCAAAAAGGCGGGGACAGAGCAGAATGCGATATACAGGAGAATTTTATTTTCACAGATACATCTTTTGTCAGGCAGATGCAGAGTCAGGTTGTGGAGCGCCAGATTCAGGAATATTCTGTTGGAGCCTCATTTTTCGTGGAAGACGCGGGGGAATTAGACGGAATTGTCCAGAAGGTTCAGAAGCTTTCGGGATACGACGGGGAAGGCTATGTCATAACGAAGAATAATAAAACCTATGATGATATGGCTGTCCCGCTGAATCGGATGTCAGGTCTTTTGAGGATTAGCGTATTAGGAATTTTGGCGGTCAGCGCAGTCATATTGAGTCTGATTCTGCTGATGTGGATGCGGGACCGTACCCATGAGAACGGAGTTCTGCTTTCTATGGGAATAAGCAGGCGGGAAATATTCGGGCAGCATGTCATGGAAAATACCTTTGTAGCGTTTGCAGCCTTTCTTTTGTCGGCGGGTATTGTATCCATATTATCAGAATGGCTTGGGAAGTTTTTTATGGATGTGGATATCCGCGTTGGCAAAATAGAGTTGTTAGAAATCTTCGGAGCAGGCTATCTGGTCGTGCTGATTTCAATCGGGGTTGCGTCGGTAAGGGTGTTTCGTATGCAGCCGAAGGACATTCTTTCGGAAATAGATTAATTTTCGGAAAGTGACGGTGGCAAGGTTGAATTCGCGGGAGATTTTGTCAGCAGGCGAATAGGCGGGGGTTAGAGAAGTAGGAGGATAGCAAATGGCTGTATTAGAAATTCAGGATGTGAGTTATTACTATTATGCAAATAAGTATGTGCTGGAGGAGATGAATCTGGAATTTGAGAAGGGGAAGTTCTATGCGATATCAGGTCCGTCAGGATGCGGCAAGACGACGCTGCTGTCATTGCTTGGGGGCTTAGATGTCCCGAAGGAGGGGCGTATTCTTTATGAGGGTGAGGATATTCAGGAGAAGGGGTTGGCATGGCATAGGAAGCATCATGTATCATTTGTTTTCCAGAATTATAATCTGATTGAGTATATGACTCCTATAGAGAATGTGCTTTTAACGGCAAAGGAGGAACCGATGCCGATATTAGAGAGTATGGGAATCCACGCGGAGGAGGCGAAACGAAACGTCCTGAAGCTGTCCGGAGGACAGCAGCAGAGAGTTGCTATTGCCAGGGCTTTGGCGAGTCAGGCGCCGATAATTCTGGCGGATGAGCCCACCGGGAATCTGGATGAGGATACGGCGGCGGATATTACAGGGATTTTGAAGGATAATGCCCACAGGCAGAAGCGGTGTGTGATTGTGGTTACACATTCTGAGGCCGTAGCTTCTGAGGCGGATGTGGTGTATCGGCTGAGTCATGGAAAGGTGGAGACTGTATAAAAATTAAGAGGATGCTCACTCGCATCCCCTTAATTTTTATTCGATGGTAATCAGCCTTGGCTGTTCTTCCTGCTTCTGAACTTCCTTCGGAAATGCCAGATGAAGGACGCCGTCTTTGAATGCGGCTTTGATATCATCCTGTGTCAAGGCATCGCCAACGTAAAAGCTTCTATTGCAGGTGCCGGTATATCTTTCTTTGTGTACACAGTTGCCCTTGGCATCCTTTTCTTCCTTCGTCATGTTCTTGTGAGCGGAGATGGTCAGGTATCCATCCTTTAAGTCTGCCTTGATATCCTCTTTGGCATATCCGGGAAGTTCCATCTCTACAAGATAATTCCCGTCTTTCTCATGAATATCTGTCTTCATAATCTGTGCGGATGTGTGGTCGTAAGAACGGCTGAAAAACGGATCGCTGAACATATCGTCGAATAAATTGTTGAAACCTCTGTTTGCTAATAACATAAATCATTCCTCCTTGAAAATTATCTTATGGATTAGTATATCCCATAAGGTATGAAAATTATTTATTGTTTTATTTGCTATATATATTATATAACACATATTATTAGCAATGTCAATAGGTGAGTGCTAATTTTTTTATTTTTATTTGCCGAAAGAGCATGTTTCTATTAAAAAAGGTGTAAAGCCTTTTACAATTCGATAAAGACTTTACACCTTAATTCATGAAGTTATGAGCTATTCTTTGATATAGTCAATTTCTGTCAGGTTGATACCTGAGGCTGTCAGAATGACTTTTAATGTCGTATATCTTCGTTTCATTTTTTTATATGTCTCTGACTCCTTATCCGTACAAGACTGCATATAATCTTGTAATCTGTCAAATTCTTCTATAGAAATCTTGAGCATTTCTTTTTCAGTCATATACCCACCTGCTTTCCATAAATGCTGTTTACTTGGTATTTTTATTATATCAATCGGTGATTGTGGTGTAAAGCCTTTATTGGGCAATCTCATTTATTATATTCCCGTCCAGCACCTCATTCCCTGCCAGCAGCATTGCCCCGACACAAATCCCCAGATTCAATACCGCCATACCTATTAGCGGCAGAAGCGGTAGCCCTGCATTCGCATGCAGGTACAGAAATACGTGTTGAAGCGCATAATATAACACTTTCTGTACTATTCCGTACAGAATGGCCATAAAGAGCCCGGAGCAGGCTCCATAGCAGAGCCCTTCTTTTACCAGTATCCTCCGGAATCCTGCGTCTGTGATACCCATTGCACTGAGAATCCCGAACTCCCGTTTCCTTGCAGCTACAAGATACTGCATGCTGTTCAGGATATGGAAAATGCTAATCAGAAGCAGGATAGCGGAAATCCCATAGAAGAAAAACATTTTCTGGCGCAGGTAAAGCTCCTGCTGTTCGATTAACCCTGCATAATCCTTTACCAGACAGTTCGGGATATCTTGGGTAACAGCCCTGACCTCATCAGAAACCTTGTGATGGTCAGCCCCTTTCGTAAGAGCAATCCCGATACTGTCATATCCGTCAATCCCGAAATCATCCGACATCTGCTGGTTCGTCATAATGACGCCCACAGTATCGGTAGAATCTCCGATATAATTATCATTTTTTCCCAAAGACCTGCTGACGATAGCGGCGACCGTAAATTCCTTATCCACATACCAGTCTTCTTCCCCTTCAAACCTAAGCGCCTCTTCCGGAACGGACGCATTTTTCGGGACTTTCAGCCGGATAGAATCACCGGGGGAGACGTCCAGCCCGTCATAGTTGCCCTGCCCGTCCATGAGAGTTTTGAGGATAACCGTATCCTCTTTTTTCATGGACGCGGCATCAAAGCTTCCTTCCAGGAGATAATCTGCCAGTTCCGCAAGCATCTGGTCTGAGTAGCCGTATACATTTGCCTTCAGCCGATAATCTTTATCGCTTTGCCGCGTGATGATTCCGTTATACCGTTCCATGATTAAGGGGTCTGGTTCAAATCCTTCCTCGTCCGCCGTTTCCGCATAATATTTCGGCCAGCGGAAGCGTCCGTCTTCCAGAGGAATCTCCCCAAGGGTATAGCGGACTGGATTGGCAGAGGAAACGCCGTCTATCCCTTCCAGAGTATTTACAATGTCTGAGGGAATGACGCTGGACAGACTGTGGGAATCTTCATACACCTGGATATCAGAAGCAAGCCCGTCGTCGGCTTTAAAAGACAGGGCATTGTGGATTCTGGCATTCTGGACGACGTAGGTCGTGCCAAGGAACAAGACTCCGCCTAAAGAGAGGGATACGATGATACCTGCAAATGTCCCTTTCCGTTCAAATAAAAACTTGCGGCTCAGGATTCCAGTCATGTTACTGCACTTAATACTGTAGATTCTACGGCTTTGTTTTCGTGTATGGGTATTCTGGGCCTGCATTTCAGTTAAGGTAAATTTGCGCATCCTGCAAATCAATAGAAAGCTTACCAACAGCATCAGGAACATCAGGAAGATTGCGCATCCGAGGATCGTTCCGGTCGAAATATGGAAACTTCCGGGGCGGACTTCAATCTGTGCCGCCACATCCCTGGCGTCTACGGTATGCGTCCCTTTTTGGGTCATGCCGATTTGCTGGTCTACGAAAATCTCACCCATGCGGGAATAGAGTATTTTTGCGCCGAGGCTGCCGAGAG
>CATLIP010000074.1 GCA_949957035.1 uncultured Lachnospiraceae bacterium | reverse complement strand
AAAATATTCTCATTATCTTGCCTGACGTACCGAATGTCTCCGCCATGCTTCTCTACGATCTTGCCTGCAATGGCAAGCCCAAGACCGGTTCCACCCTTTGTCTGCCTGGCGCTGTCTCCCCGTACAAAGGGGTCGAAAAGCACAGGCCGTAATTCTTTCCCAATCTCCTCCCCATCGTCTTGCACAGTAATCTCTGCCATTTTCTCCTCCTGCCTCACTTTTACCAAAATACTCCTTCCTGTCTGATTATATTTCACCGCATTTCCAAGAAGATTTTCCATAACCCGTGAAAATTCCTTCCTGTCAATCTCTGCATGAATTGGCTCCTCCGGTATCTGAATCTGAAAATCCAGCCCCCGTCCCGTGATTTCCTCATAAAACTCTGCGCATAGCTGCCGCACCAGCTCACAGATGTCTGTTTTCTCAATCTGCAGCGTATAGCCCTTATCCTCCATTTTCAGCAGTTGAAACAGCTCGTTGACCAGAGTATTGACCCGCCCTGCCTTTTTATCAATCATCTGGTAATATCTGGAAAGCTCGTCAGGCTTTACCAGTCCTTCTTCCAGAACATTGGCGCTGCTCTTGATGGTGGATACTGGAGTCTTGATATCGTGGGAAATCTCCAAAAGCATCCGGTTTTTCCGTTCCTCATCCTGCTGTTTCCTTCGTTTTTCTTCCTCCAACTGGTTAATCATTATATTAAAGGTATCTCTGATTTCCCCAAATTCCCGCTGGGCCTCAAAATCAAGCCGTACCTGGCTGTCGCCTGCCCTCACCTTATCCATCCCCTCTGTAATCTTCTTAAGGGGGATCCGTATCTTACGCGACAGATAGGCGCTCATCGTAAGGCAGCTAAGCAAAAACATAAGCCCGAAGGAAATAAACGACGTCACGACCACCCGAACAGACTGGCTGTCCTTTGCCACATTGTAGGTGTAGCTCATCTGCAGTGCATCCCTGGCAATCTTCATAAGGTAATACACCGTATGTTCTTCTGTTTTTACAGCTTTCAGATATCCTCTGTATTCACTGGCAGAGGTAGTGGTCTCCACCAGATTATCCGTTATCAGATACTCCGTTAATTCCTCCATAGTATATGAGTCAGCCAAATCTTTCTTTTCTCCATAAACCTTTGTCACATGGTAAGAATCGTCAAGCTGCTCAATCCATCCCCCAAGTCGTTTAAAAGAATCCAAATCCCGTATATTTCCCTTCTTATCCACCAAATCATAGGGAGCTAAAGACTCCAACTGTCCGCCGCCGATAAAGAGCAATATCCCAAACATACACAGATACAGCAGAAAAACGGATACCATGGAAAACACAATATAGCTTGCCACAAGCTGTCGAAATACGCTGCTCTTTTTCCGAGTTGATTTTTCACCCATTTTGTGGTTCCTCCCCCCTTTTTATCTTCCTTCTCCCCAAATTCCTGGCTGCTTCCTTAAATCCCCTTCTCCACCTTGTAGCCAAGTCCTTTAATCGTCCGGATAAAAGGTTCCCCTTCTTCCCCTTCCTCCAGCTTTTTTCTCAGATTGCTGATGTGGACCATCACCGTATTGTCATCACCGGCATAGGGCTCCTCCCAGACACGTTCAAAGATCTGTTGTTTTGTGAAAATGGTTCCGGGACGCTCAAGTAACATCTGAAGTATGCGAAATTCCGTGGACGTCACCTCAATATTCCGCTGGCCGCGCTTTAAGGTTCCCTCCATTATATTCAGCTTTACTCCCCGATAGGAGAGCTCTTGCTTCTCCTCCTTTGGCTCTCTCCAGTAGTCATAATTGCGCCGAAGCTGCGCCTTAATTCTGGCTGTCACCTCCAGCGGATTGTAGGGCTTGGTAATGTAGTCGTCCGCCCCCAGCTCAAGCCCCAATATCTTGTCATAATCCTGGTCCTTCGCCGTCAGCATGATTGCCGGAATACGGCTGGTTTCCCGGATTTTACGAAGCACGGCAAACCCGTCAAGCCCCGGCATCATGATATCTAACAGCGCCAGATGGAAGGCCTCCTGCCTGAATAATCTCATTGCCTCAAGCCCGTCCCCCGCCTTTCGGATTTCTATGCCTTCTCTCTCCAAATATAACTCTAAAATATCCAAGAGTTCTTCCTCATCATCAGCCGCCAGTATCTTATAATTCTTCTTTGTTTCCATATTCCTCCATTACCTCATCCAATCCCTTTGTAAAATCAAATGATTCCTTCCAGTCAGGATCCAGTCTGTCCAAAAGAAGACACTTGGCAAGCCCGGTACGGTAATATTTCCCCCTGCCTCCCTCATATGTCTCTATGTGGTTAAGATAACGCTCCTTGTAAGCTCCTTCGCCGGACATCATCCTATATATAACCGCTTCTGCGTAATAAGCCGTTCCCTCAGTCAACTCACACCGAATCTCCGCCTCTCTTGCTGCTTTGGGCATATCCTGCATACGCTGTGCGCGTCGCTCACTATATTCTAATACGATTCTGCGAAGCTCGTCAATGGATGAAACATCCGTTGCTAATGCTTTTTTCAAAAGCATCATTTCCTGCTTAAGTTTGCTTTGAATCTCTTCCTTCTGGTCCACTTCCCTTACAATCCATTCTTCCTCTGAGACGCCGCCCTGCTCCTTTGATTCCTCCAATTCTCTCCTCATATCCTCTGCCGTAATCTTCTCCCCAAGAATCTCAAAGTTTGTCAATTGATATGCATGGAACGCCTCATGCCAAATGGCCGCCACCTGCTCTCTGGCTCCATATCCGCTTCCTGTTACCATTCCTTCTACGCCGCCTGCAAGGGACATGAGACTGTCAAACTGCTCTAAGGTTGGCACAATTACCTCAAAATGGTCCTCCACCGGACAGGCAGTTCCCACAAATGTCTCAAATACCGGTTTTCGTTTCTTAACCGCCCCCTGATAGAATACATAATCCGATGTTCCGTCATACATTGCCACCGGATAATCCTCAAGACAGAACCCCTCAAATCCCAGCGAATCCACCTCTTCCTGCAATTTGACTGCCTCCTCATATATCTTCTGATTTTCCTTAGAAATCCCCTGCTTTCCTGTCCACAGCCATGCAGACGGCAGCAACACGCCCATAATTCCCATAAAAATTATTCCTTTTCTCTGGCCCTTCATCCTGCCGACACCTCCTTTACGCCTCTTTCCTTCTGAACACAAACACCATCACTGCTCCTGCATACAGAAACAGCAGGCCGCCAAGAATACTGTGTATGTCCGTCTGCTTCCCTAACAGAAATACCCCGGCCTGGGCTTGCGACTCATATAAGTCCGGTGTCAATGCAAGAATCCCCTTAAGGATTCCACGAGACAGGCCGGATACCACCCCTGATAAGGTCCGTAAAATCGGCTGCATTGTTCCGGCTAACATCACCGCCGCCGACAGCACACCCGCCGCCATACCCGGCAGCAAAAGGCTCATAGCGCTGGTAAACAGACTGACCCCTGCCGTCCCACATGCAAAAAGTAAAAATCCGGGAATACTTTTCAGCAGTACACCTGTCTCCCCCTTAATTCCTGCAAATATGATTATGCCCGCATACAGAACCAGCAATGCTGCCACTGAGCTGATTACATTGGCCAGCGCAAGCTGTCCATGATAATTCCATTGGCTGACGCCCCGCATCCACACCAAATGGCTGGTTTTCCGCTCATATTCGTTGGGAATGGTACGAAGGCTCAGCGCAACCGCCATTCCGCCTCCCAGCACTGACGCCACATTTAAGACAAAGGGTAGCAGCAGCCGGATATCTGTTACCGGAATCCCATCCACAGAAATTGTGACAGCGCCGCTCATACACAGAAGAACCAACAATAAACTGATTCCCATCACCACATAGATATCCTTTCTGCGAATCCTCTCGCGCAATGCATTCTTCATTATTCCAAACATCACTCCATGCCTCCAATCTGCTCCACAAAAATCTCTTCCAGACTCCTTTTACTAACGTCCTTCTCCCACTCATAGACCATATGTCCATTCTTCATAATAATTCCCCTGTCACAGACTCTCTCAATATCATTTAAAATGTGGGAATTTATGAGAATCGTCTTCCCCTGTTTTTTTAATTCCTGAATCGTATGCATCATTTCCAACCGCCCCATTGCATCAAGCCCTGCCGTAGGCTCATCCAGAATCAAAAGCTTCGGGTCCCCTAAAAGCGCCTGTGACATGGCCAGTCTCTGCAGCATTCCTTTCGAATAGTGTTTCACTTTTGTACCGCTGTCTTCAAGTCCCGCTCTCTGTAAAAGCTCCAAAATCTCCCTTTTCAGTTCTTCCTTCCCGATTCCCTGCAGACCTCCATAAAATTCCAATACCTCCCGCCCTGTAAGGAATGGATGAAAATAGGGCGTCTCAGGCGAATACCCGATTCGAACTCCTTCATTCCTCCTGATACTTCCTCCATCCTTTGGGATTAGATTTAAAAGCATCTTGATAGTGGTGGTCTTCCCTGCTCCGTTACTTCCAAGCAAGGCGAATACTTCTCCCTCTCTTACCGAGAAGCTTAAATCGTCTACCACATTTTTCTTCCGGTATACTTTTCTCAAATGTTCACATTTTAACATGTCC
Source organism: uncultured Lachnospiraceae bacterium (assembly GCA_949957035.1). The sequence goes on along the minus strand of CATLIP010000074.1, from coordinate 5,803 downwards.
TTCCCTCCTTGTCTCACCGGAAATTCTTCATTTCCTGTTAACTCAAGTGTACCTGGCCATGTTTAAGGCATAATAAAAAGAACCTTAAGCCAGCCTTAAGATTCCTTTTGATTCATAACCTTATTCATAATCTACAAGTTAAAAAACTAACAGCAAAATAAATTATACCCCGCTAAAATACACAATATGATACACAACACCGCCACAAACAGATTCGGCAGAATCAGTGCCAGAATCATTCCAAGCGCCACACAGAACAGGGCAAATCCTATTACCCGCTTCATTACCGTCACCTTTGCCCGCATTTTTTATATCATATGTGTATTTATTCTAAAAAATGCCTCCTGATTAGGCGTACGAAAACCAGACCGCAGAATCTACTCGTCTTCTGCCGAGTCCAGAATATCCATTACATCCTTTTCTGTCATCTTCTCTTCTTTCTTAGAGCCGAAACGGTCAATCATATCCGGCACCATATCAAGAATCTTCGTCATAGTATCCTGATTCTTGACATTCACAAGCTTGGTATGTCCATTCTGAATTACAAGCACAGCGCTGGGAGTAATCTTACCGCCAAGTCCGCCTGCGCCCTTCTCCTTCTTGTCCCCGTTGAATGCGCCTGCGCCCACTGCAAAAGACACATCCACCAGAGGAAGGATAATCGTATCCCCAATATGGATTGCTTCCCCTACCACCGTCTTCGATGAGATTACCCCATCCATTCCGTTAAACAAAGCCTCCACTGTTCCCTTAAATTGATTATCTGTCATAATCTGACTCCTCCTACTGCTTATAATTCAAAACTTCTCACATGACGGTACGTCATGCGCACTTCCCTGCTCCACAACAGCTTCCACAATAACTTCAGAAAATAACTTGCCCGAATCCTTCCTGCAATTCTCAAATTGCCGTCAAAGATTCTCTTCTCAAAATCCGGGCAGATATTCACCCCGTCACCCAGAAACGGATAGCACATACTGACTCCCGCCAGGACCTTTCCTGTCAGGGACGGATCCTCAAATCCAAAATGGATATCCGCCTCAATGGTCTTAGGCTTAAGCCTGCGAAGAAGGAAGAATATTTCATCTCTTGCCTTCATAAATGCAGTCTGATGAATCTCATCTGAGAGAAATCCCAGAATCTTATCCTTCTTCTCAAGCAATCCTTGAACCTTATCTCCGATTCCATGAAGGGTACCGCTGACCTTTCCGGGAATTGCCGTAATCTTATGATACAGACCGGCTATCTTTTGGAAAATGCCCTGGCAGACGCCTGTAATCTTCTGCCATATTCCGGACCGTTCTTCTTCACCGCCCTCACAATCCTCTTCCCGTTCTTCCCCACATTCTTCACAATCCATCTTACATTCTTCCCTGTGGTCTTTGACATCCATCTGCTTCTTTTCGGTTTCCAGAATTTTCTCCATCTCACGCTGGAGCTCATCAACCAGCCTTTCCGGTTCTTTGGACGCATGTTCAAAATTCCCGTCAGCTTCTTCCCGGACTTTCTTCTCTTCTTTAAGCCCTTCTGCAGCACATTCCCGCCTCTCTTCAGCAGTTTCCCGCTTTTCTTCCAAAGCTTTCCGATGCCCCTCGCCGGCTTCTTCTGAAACAGTCCCAAGCTCTTCTTTGCCGGCTTCTTCTTCAATACCTTCCCAATCGTCTTCCAACTCTTCATCATGTGTCTCCACCTCTGCTTCTATAGTCTTTTTTCCTTCCTGGCCGCTTTGTATCTTCTTCCAGGCAACACGAACCTGCCAGGATAACTTCTTGTCCTCGCAGCACAGCCTAAACCTGACCAGATGCAAAAGCCACGTCGCCTTCGCCTCCATGCGCGTCTTGGCAAATGTGCCGTCTGAGGCAGCCCTGAGGTCATATCTGACCGGTACAAAAAGAACGACACAAACCAGTAATACAAATATCCCCAGTATCACTGCAATTATAATCCCTATGATTTTCAAGATAAGCAATAGAATATGTAGCATCTTACTCTTCCTGTTCTCTCTCTAATATATAGGAACGAATGTCTGCTCCTTTTGTCTTATTATACACTTCCTGAGCGATTTCTTCCACCATTTCTACCGCATCTTCATAACCTTTCGAAAGTCCCACCACAAAAAAATCGTCATAGGGAAAATCCGGCTGTAAAAAGACCATGGAGTTATAAATCTCCAACTGATTCTTCTCATTACGAGCCAACGTTATGACATGGATATTCATCTGCAGCTTCTTTTCCTCCAGCTTTCGGATAATCTTCTCTTTCTTTTTGATTCCCTCAGCCAGATATAGATGTTTATAGTATCTCATATTCCGCCCCTCTTGTACATAAAAATATCATAAAAACTTAATAATAAGCATCAAACACCTGCTTTGCCACATTGACTGCTTTCCCTTCTCCGTCCGAAGACTCGATAATCACACTAATTACCAGCTCCGGGTTATCTACATTGGTCAGCCCGATATACCAGGAATGGTCCTTCTCCTTATCTGAACTGTACTCCGCCGTTCCGGTCTTTCCTGCCGCCGTATAACTTTGCCCGCTTAAGACCGTAGCCGTCCCATATTCCACCACGCCTGTCATATACTGCTTAAGTTTAGCAGCTTCATCAGCCGTCATCAGCGTCTTATACTCTGAGGGCAGATTCTTATCCACTTCCTGCCCTGTATAGTTCGTAACCGAATCCACCAGATAAGGCTCCATCAGAATCCCGCCGTTAGCAATGGCGCAAGTGACCAATGCAAGATGGTAAGGACTCACCTGAGTCTTGCCCTGCCCCATGGCCGTCATCATCTTATCCGCGCTGCTGTCCCCTGTATCCAGCATAAATTTGCTCTTACTGTAAGGCAGAACAGAGGGTAATTTTGAGTCGAACAGCAAATCCTTAGACGTCTTCTTAAACTTTCCCACATCCAGCATAAGTCCAATATTACAGAAAGAAGTATTACAGGAATAGGCGATACTGTCCGCAAAGGATACCTGCCCGTGAACGTGCCCTCCAAAACAGTGGATGGTCGTTCCGTCCTTCTCAATGGCGCCGGCGCAGTCATAGCTGTATTCCTCTGCCCCCAGATTCTCCCGCAGATACTCAAGCGCCGTAATCACCTTGAATGTAGAACCGGGCGCATACTGTCCTTGGGTAGCCCTGTTCAGAAGGGCGCTGTTGACGTCTGTATTCAAGTATTCCCAGTCTTCCTCCACCCTATTCGGGTCAAAATCCGGTTTCGACAGCATCACAAGAATCTTTCCGGTACTGGGCTCCATGGCCACAACCGCGCCCTTCGCGTCTCCCATGGCCTGATAAGCCGCCTGCTGAAGCTCGGCGTCCAAGGTAGTAACCACACTGTCTCCCCGATTCTTCTTATCCTGAAACTCGTTCTTTAATTTCTCTAAGAAAAATGCATTGGAGGTCAAAAGCTCAAAATTCTCCACCGATTCAAGCCCTGATTTGCCGTGGACGCTGTAACCTACCGTATGTGCAAACATATTGCCGTAAGGGTACTCCCGGGTCTCTGTCCCATCCTCAGACACAATAGTCCTTGCCAGCGTCTTTCCATTCCGGTCTAAAATATCCCCCCGGACCACCCGCTCCGCTAAGGAATCCTTCCTTGCATTGTATGGGCTCTGGATGTACTCTTTGCTCCTCGTTACCTGAAAATAGCTGATATAACCCATCATAGCCAGAAACAGGGCGACAAAAATATAGGTGACTCTAGCGAATTCTTTGTTCCTTGCGCGCTTTGCCCTGGTCTTTTGGCGGTCTTGGCGGTCGGCTTCTTTGCGCTCTCTCCTGGACATCTCTCTTCTTTCTAGGTCTGCCCTCCTCCTCTTCTCGGCTTCTCTTTGCTCGTAACCTTTCCTTTTTTCTTCTCTCAATATCGTCTTCCTCGTCTTCCCTTACTATATACAATCCCTGGATAATTGCAAACATAATCAGCGTACTAAGCAGCGAACTTCCGCCGTAGCTCACCAGCGGCAGCGTCACACCTGTGGAGGGTATGAACTTGGTCACACCCCCGATATTCAAGAACGCCTGAAAAATGTAACAGGTCCCAAGTCCAAGGGCTACCATCTTATAGAACATATTGTGAAGCTGCATGGCAATATTTAAAAACATCACATAACAACTGACACAAATCAGGATGATACACAAGGCGAATATAAGCCCCATCTCTTCTGAGACAGCCGAAAAGATAAAGTCCTCATCCGCAACCGGTATCTTCTCCGGCATCCCCTGAAACAGCCCCATACCGAACCATCCCCCTGTGCCAATGGCAAAGAGGGACTGGGCAACCTGATATCCCCCGTTGTCATAGACCGCGAAGGGATCTCTCCACGCCTCTACTCTGGTCCGCACATGGCTAAACAGATAATAGGCTCCCACAGACGCCACACTTCCGGCTGAAAGTCCGGCGGCCACATAGAGAAATTTGTGGGTCGCCACATAGAGCATCGCAAGATACACCACAAAAATAATCAACGCCGCCCCTAAATCCTTAGACGCTACAAGAATCAAAACATGGAAAGCGGCAAGCGCCGTAGTAATCACGATATCCTTAAATTCTAACGACATCTTAAAGCTGGACGCCACGAAAAATACGAAAATAATCTTCACCAGCTCCGACGGCTGGATGCTAATCCCGGCAATGGTGAATCCAAGCTTCGCCCCGTAAGACACCCTTCCTACTACCACAACGACCGCAAGAGACGCAATTCCTGCAATGGCATAGAGGTTCCTCCACTCCGACAGCTTCTTAAACTTCCGAATAATGACCGGAACCGCCAGACTGACTGCGATTGCCCCGGCTGCGATGATATACTGTTTCACAGCCTTCTCGTAATTCAGTCTGGCCAGTATAATCATACCGATACATAGCAGCATACACATATTATTGACCACCAGTCTGGAGGACTTGGGATAGATATTCGTATATAAGGTTATGGTTGTGATAAATAATATCACCTGTATCACATAAAAGGCAAGAATTTTAATGTCCTCCTTCTCCAAATACATCACCATAAACGCTATGATATGTATCATGAACATCAGCACATTCTGCCGCCTTAGCATACTCTTCTGCCTGTCCGGATCGCTGTACCCGAATATGCTGAAGCATAAATATGTATACATTGTAATCAGCACAATCATTAGATATTTTGATAATTCAACTATAATATTTACCAAATCTTCACCTACTTTACTCCCCGTTTAAAATGCCCTCTTGTATACTCTGTCCGGGGCAGCGCCGCCTTCTTTCCGCGAATGAACGCATCTTCACAGATCTTCGCAAATCTTTGCACCTGCTCCCCTGTCTCTACAGTAAAATCAAGGCGCAGCTCTCCCGGCATAAGTTCCTTTATCTCCGCTGCCTTATCTGCAAGAAACAGAGGGGCGCTGTTATAAATTATATTATAGCAGTAGCGGCATAAGCGCCGCACTGCAAATTGCTTCTGAAAACGGTCGCGCAGACAGAGATATCCTGGGCTGACTCCCGGCTCCTCCTTCCGGCACTTATCCACCGTCTTCTTTATACAGTTGGCCGTCACCATAACCGGCTGGTACCCATAGACCGGAAGCACAGCGCCCCGGATTCCCAGCTCCTTAAGCTCTCTGGCATTCTGCTCCATTGGAGCGGTATATTGATGAAACCCCTGCCTTTTCATAAATTCCTTACCATATCTGTTAAATACATACAGATTCGAATCCGGACAGATCTCCTTCTCGTAGCCATGGCGCCTAAGCCATTGGTAACTCTCCCAGTTGCGAATGAGCATGCCGTCGTAGAATGTCTCTATTTTTGAATAG